>JAAHGR010000150.1 GCA_010672425.1 Symploca sp. SIO2E6 | reverse complement strand
TGGAGGGTCTTCCTTTTGCAGGCACTTGCGCCATAAAATCAGTAAATTACGTACATGACCCCCACTAATGGTACAAAGACGATCTAAAGTTTGGGGACTATCAAATAACTCTGAGATGAAATTTAACCTTACTCAAATCCAGAGTATAGTTTGGATTACAGGCACGAAACAGTTGGCTTAATTCTACTTTGCCCATAAAAGCATCCCCCCAGAGATACATTGTTCTAGAAGCATATAGAGGCAGATTGTTTCTTCTTGCCGTAGGGGCGTATTGCATACGCCCAAATTGCATACGCCCAAATTGCATACGCCCAAATTGCATACGCCCAAATTGCATACGTCCATATTGCATACGCCCATATTGCATACGTCCATATTGCTCGTCTCCCTTGTCCTCCCTCCAGTAATATTAAATATTTAACATTTGGGTAACTGTACCTGGTGGTGGTAAAACAATACTCACTAAAATCACCAAAGCCAGAAATCCCAAAGCATCACGCCAATTATCAAGTTCTGAGACATCATTCAAAGCCGGTTCATCTGCTACTGGCATAAATAATAAGATAACCGCCCAAATCAGCAAATCTCTCTCCAGTAAAACTAATAACAGCATCAAAAATCGGGTAACCTGCCCAATGACCACAGCAGTTCTTTGTCCTAACATAGCATGGACAATATGACCGCCATCAAGTTGACCTACGGGCATTAGATTGAAGGCTGTGACAATCAAACCAATGTAAGCAGCTATGGCTACAGGATTAAGAGCGATTGCCTTGCCTACCTCAAAGTCACTGACGAACCATTTACTAAATAGGGTGAGCAAAAAGGAAAATCGTGGATCAAGGGATGCAAACGTCCACAGCCTGGATTTTTCGGTCAGTTCAACAACCTCCGAGTGAGCCAATCCCCACATCAATAGTGGTATGGTTATGAGCAAACCTGCTAGAGGACCAGCAATACCGATATCAAATAAAGCTTTACGGTGAGGTACAGGCGATCGCATCTGAATAAATGCTCCTAATGTACCAGGTAAAAAGGGTATAGGGATACAGTAGGGTAGGGTGGTGCGTATCTGATAGTATGTCGCCGCCAGATAATGACCCAATTCATGGATACCAAGAATTGCCATTAGGGAAATGGCATAGGGTAGTCCTTGTCGTAAAATTATGGGAGTAGATTGTAAAGATTCCTCATCTACCCCAGCTAGTTTTGCTCCTACCACAGTAGTGGTAAACAGGGTAATCAAGAGCAATCCCAAGGCTAAACCTGGTCTTGTAACTGATTGAGACTCAACCTCTGCTGTAGCTTTCGCTTGGGGATTAGGCACCAGAGCAAAAAATGGTTTGCCATTGAGGCTCTCCTGAAAGATTAAAAAGAAGCGATCGCCAAATTCTGCCTCAATATTTTTCCGCACCGTCTGGTATGCTGTATCGGGATTGGTGCGTAGCTTGCCACGACAGAGGACTGCTTGGGGTCTATACTCAACATTCTGGAGATAATAGACACCCCAGGGGAAACAGTTTCTCAGCTCAGTTTCTTCTTGTTTATTAATGGGACGCAGCTTTGATTCCTCAACTACGGGTTGCTCTTTTGGTTGAGTATCTGGTAAGGCACTTTGAATGGAGTCTTCCTTTGCCCTTAATTTTTGAGGCTCTCGACGTCCCCAGTTGATCAACAGCCAGTATAACAATGGACAAACTAAAATGGTACCGAGGATCACATTTCGTGGCGGCGGTTCATTGTAGAGCAAAGTCCAACCAGTTAAAACCAGTGGTGGTGTCATCATCACCAGCCATAAGAGCCAGACTGGTGTCCGAGTAATACTAGCAACACTGTTTTTGACAGTGAAGTAGGTGATCAGACCTAGTAGTAAACCCAGTAAAATTAAGAGCAACGAGAATTCCATGACTATAGAGTAAAATTAATTTGTGTAAAGGAGCGATCGGGACAAAATTTCGTTTTATCTGCTATAAACTACCAACCTACCAGTATTGTGCAATTCGATTCCTCAAAAGAGAACAACTTAAGTTTCTCTCAAAGCTCACCCTCAAACCAGCGAGCAGCTGCCATTAAAACACCACGACTTATCCTCGATACCATTTTTGCCTTTCCACCCAATCGGGATACTTTGGGTGGTACAGCTTATTTTATTGTAGAAAATGCACGGAACTTCCTGATCGATTGTCCAGCTTGGAATCAAACCAACGAACAATTTTTACAGGAGCAAGGTGGGGTATCATCACTTTTCCTGACTCATAGAGGAGGTATTGGTAAAGCGCGGGAAATTCAGGATACTTTTGGTTGCCCAATCTTTATTCAAGAACAAGAAGCTTATCTGTTGCCTGGTTTGGATGTGACGCCATTCCAACATGAGTTGGACTTCTCTGAGGACTGTTGTGCTATTTGGACTCCTGGTCACTCTCCTGGCTCCTCTTGTCTGTACTATAGTAGTAATGGTGGCATTCTTTTTTCCGGGCGTCATTTGCTGCCTAATCAACAAGGGGAACTAAGACCCTTAAGAACATCTAAAACTTTTCACTGGCCCAGGCAGATGCGGTATGTCGAGTCTTTGATAGAGCGCTTTACACTGGAAAATCTGAGCTATATCTGTCCCGGTGCCAATACTGGCTTTCTCCGGGGTAAAGGTGTAATTGAGCAAGCTTACCAAAAATTAGCTCGGCTTGATTTAAGGGAGTAGGGAATGGGGAATTGGGAATTGGGAATTGGGAATTGGGAATTGGGAATTGGGAATTGGGAATTGGGAATAGAGGAGAGTCTACACCTAACACCTAATATCAAATCCGGCTAAACACTTATCGTATCCTTCTACCTTGCAACCCTCTTCCTTCCCTTCTGCCGTCTGCCTTGGAGCCTTCTGCCTTGTTGTCACCAAAGTGTAACTATTCTACCGGATTTGATATAACACCTAACACCTAACACCTATTTAGCAACTACCTTAATTTCCATTCTGGAAATTAGCCATGACAGCAACCCAGGCAGGTGGCGTTTGAGTAAAACCACAAACTTGCCATAATAAGTAAGTACCTGTTCCTGTTGCCTTCTGTCAATAGCTTGCACAATTTGCTGAGCTGTTTGCTTTGCACTCCTTAACAGCTTTGGGGAAACATGTTCCTGCCAATCGCCGTGGAAATTTCCTTGATTGTCTATTTGACGAATCTCAGTAGCAACGTAGCCAGGGCAAATGTGGGTAACCGATATTCCGTAGGGTGCTAATTCTGCAGATAATGATTCACACAAAGCTCTCAAGGCAAATTTGCTGGAGCTATAGGGAGAGTCACCACGTAAAGAGATGTAGCTTTTGACGCTACTGATGATGACTAAGGAGCCTTGAGTTTGCTTTAAGTCATCTAGGGTAGCATAAATGGTGCGGAGTACACCAAAAACATTAGTTTCCCACTGAAGGCGATAATCATCTAAACTGAGGTTTTCCAGATTGCCCTTTAAAGACCAACCAGCGTTAGCGATCGCAATATCAATCTTGCTAAACTTACTACGGGCAAGATTTACTGCTTGCTCCAGCTCACCATCTTTGCTAACATCACAAGCTACCGTCAGCACTTTTTCACCAGTAGAGTCGATGGCGGCGGCAACAGCTGCTAATTTCTCTGTGCGCCTAGCTAGCAGAACTAAATTGGCTCCTTGAGAAGCAAATTCTTGGGCAAGAGCCGCCCCAATACCAGCAGATGCTCCCGTAATTAATACTACTTGGTTATTAAATTTGCTCATATAGTGATCAATGTAATTTGTGATAATTTAACCACAGAAGTACTAAGATAGGGAAACTGTTGACTGTTAACTATGAAAGAAACATATCCTATTCTCTGCTCCCTACTCCCTACTCTCTGTTCCCTGCTCCCTTATTTATCGAGAGACTTGGGCTTGTATTGATTCAATTCTTTAATCTAAAATCTTTAATCTAAAATCTAAAATCTCATTGCAGTCAAGGCAAAATTTAATGGGTTCAATTCAGGCTTTAAGAGGAACAAGGGATATTCTGCCGCAAGAAGTAGCTTACTGGCAACAGCTAGAAGGAGTGGCACGGCAAATTCTCAGCAAAGCCGCTTATCAGGAAATTCGTCCTCCGATTTTTGAGCGGACAGAGTTGTTTGAGAGGGGTATTGGTGAAGCCACAGATATTGTAGGGAAGGAAATGTATACTTTCAATGACCGGGCAACCCCTCCCCGATCAGTAACCCTGCGTCCAGAAGGAACAGCGGGAGTAGTCAGAGCCTATATTCAAAACAGTCTCTATGCCACTGGTGGAGTGCAACGCCTCTGGTATACAGGACCAATGTTTCGTTACGAAAATCCCCAAGCTGGTCGTCAGCGGCAGTTTCACCAATTGGGGGTCGAGGTGATTGGTAGTGCCTCAGCGCGAGCAGATGTGGAAGTAATCGCGATCGCTACGGATATTCTCCAAACTTTGGGTTTAAAAAACCTGCATCTCAACCTCAACTCTGTAGGTAATCCAGAAGATAGACACCAATATCGGGAAGCCTTAGTAACCTATTTTACAACTTATCAGGATGAGCTAGATAAAGACTCTCAGGATCGTCTGACCCGCAATCCTCTGAGGATTTTGGATAGTAAAGATCAACGAACCCAAGAAATTGCCCAGGATGCTCCGAGTATTTTGGACTATCTTGGCTCCGATTCCCAGCGCCACTTTGAACAGGTGCAACAACTATTGGGAGATTTAGGAATCCCTTACCAGATCAACCCTCGCTTGGTAAGGGGTTTGGACTACTACACCCACACTGCTTTTGAAATCATTTCCGATGATTTGGGAGCCCAGGCAACCGTCTGTGGTGGGGGGCGTTATGATGGACTAGTAGAAGAATTGGGTAGTAATCCCACCCCTGCCGTCGGTTGGGCTATGGGTTTGGAACGGTTGATGATACTATTGCAAGAGTTGGTAGAAGCACCACAGCAAGTACTAGATTTTTATTTGGTATCCCGAGGGACTCTAGCGGAAGCCCAGGGACTACAATTAGCTCAGAAACTACGTCAAGCTGGATTTGCAGTAGAACTAGACCTAAGTGGTAGTGCCTTTGGTAAGCAGTTTAAACGAGCTGACCGCAGTGGAGCAATTGCCTGCTTGGTGTTAGGGGAAGCTGAAGCTGAAGCTAAGATGGTCAATCTGAAGTGGCTCAAATCTGGAGAACAATTAGCGATCACACAAGCTGATTTATTAGAGAGGACAGATGAGCTACGAGGCCAAATTGCTGATAAGCTTCAATCGAATTAAAGGTTTGTTACAATAGCAGAGCAATCTGTAGAATGCTAACCCAATGAACAACACAACAGTCGAATTCAATTCGTCAGACTCTAGCTAAGCAGGCTAAAGTGATGGTAGGTGAGCATCCTGCTCAGGGGGAATATTAGAGCAATCTGTATAATGCTAACCTATAACACCCAATACCTCTTATGCGGTAGAATCAGCAGTTGCAGTAAATCAACCCTTGCAACAAGGAAACACTCCTATGGCCCGGATGTACTACGACACAGATGCCAACTTAGACCTAATCGCCGGTAAAACCATTGCCATTATCGGCTACGGTTCTCAAGGTCACGCCCATGCCCTTAATCTAAAAGATAGTGGTATGGAAGTTATGGTGGGACTATATCCGGGTAGTAAATCCTGGAAGAAAGCCGAGGCGGCTGGTTTAACAGTTAAATCAGTTGCTCAGGCAGCCAAAGAGGCTCATTGGATCATGATTTTGCTGCCAGATGAGGTGCAAAAAACGGTTTATCAAGAGGAAATTGAACCCAATTTAACAGAAGGGAAAGTCCTGTCTTTTGCTCACGGCTTTAATATCCACTTTGGACAAGTTGTCCCCCCAGCTAATGTTGATGTGGTCATGGTGGCACCTAAAGGACCGGGACATTTGGTGCGGCGGACTTATGAACAAGGAGAAGGGGTTCCCTGTCTATTTGCTGTCTATCAAGATGCTACAGGTCAAGCTCGCGATCGCGCCATGGCTTATGCTAAAGGGATTGGTGGTACTCGTGCTGGTATTCTGGAAACTGGCTTCCGGGAAGAAACAGAAACTGACTTATTTGGTGAGCAAGCAGTTTTGTGTGGTGGTTTGAGTGCTTTAATTAAAGCTGGTTTTGAAACCCTAGTGGCTGCTGGGTATCAGCCAGAGTTGGCTTATTTTGAATGTCTCCATGAAGTCAAACTAATTGTTGATTTGGTGGTAGAAGGTGGTTTGGCCAACATGCGGGATAGTATCTCTAATACTGCTGAATATGGAGATTATACCCGTGGTCCTCGGATTGTCACTGACGAAACCCGTGCCGAGATGCGTAAAATTCTCAGTGAAATTCAATCTGGTCAATTTGCCCGGGAATTTGTGTTAGAAAATCAAGCCGGTAAACCTGGATTCACCTCAATGCGGCGTCAGGAAGCAGAACATAGTATTGAAGAAGTTGGTAAAGATTTACGAGCGATGTTCAGTTGGTTAAAGAAGGTTTAAAAAGTAGAGAGCAGGGAGTAGGGAGTAGGCCATACTCCCCACACTCCTCATCAGTTGAAGGTTTGAGCCTTAACAAGGGTGCAATTCCACCGGATTTGATATAACACCTAATTTGTGCTATTATTTAATAATGGGAAAGGTGTGCGCTTATATATAAAATGGTTAAAGTCATTCAAGCAAGAAACCTAACTCTACATGAGGTTAAAGAGAAATTCAACAATCCTCCTTGTGTTCTGCAACCTTATTTGCTACTATTACTAAATAATGGAATAGATGTGCGCCTATAGATACAATTCCCATAAGATCTATAGCCGTAGGGTGGGAATTGCTATCAAATCCGACACTGCTATTAGAGATTGTTAACAATGGCTACCTAACAATTTCCCCAAACATGATTATTCTCACGGAATCGGGATTGGTGGGCAAAAGAGGTCAATTTATCGGTGAGATTATTGATGTAGGGGCGCAATGCTTGCGCCCTCAATGCTTGCGCCCTCAATGCTTGCGCCCTCAATGCTTGCGCCCTCAATGCTTGCGCCCTCAATGCTTGCGCCCTCAATGCTTGCGCCCTCAATGCTTGCGCCCTCAATGTTTACGCCCTCAATGCTTGCGCCCTCAATGCTTGCGCCCTCAATGCTTGCGCCCTCAATGCTTGCGCCCTCAATGTTTACGCCCCCAAATGTTTACGCCCCCAAATGTTTACGCCCCCAAATGTTTGCACTTGCTGGAAGTTATACGCGAGCAAGATGCTCGCACTACTGGCGCGACACAGCTAAAATGATGGAATAGATGTAGGTTGGGTCGAGGCAACGAGACCCAACATCCGTCAGACTTTGTTGGGTTTCACTTCGTTCCACCCAACCTACATTTTTAGGTGTGTCACGCCACTAGCTTGGCATAGCTAAAATGGTGGAATAAGTGTAGGTTGGGTCGAGGAACGAAACCCAACATCTATTTTAGGACGTATCAGCCCATTAGTTTGGTTTCCTCAACCCAAACTAAAAGCTCGCGATCGCACGCACTTATTTAGCTTTTTTGTTCAGGTCTGCGATAGCTCCTAGCAACACTTTACTACAACAAGTCAAAACGACAAGCATTGTAACAGGATCTCCAAAAAACAAAAACGGAGGGAGTCCACTTGGAGTAGAAACTTCAGGTGGATTTGCGGTATGATCAGAACACTCGGCAATATAATGTACCTCAGTATTGTCCTGAGGGCTAGTTACTTCATCGCTAGAAGACATAATTTTGTCGAACTCCTTACTGGATGACATGAGGTTTCATACTCCTTTTCTAGTTGTCTAAGTTTGGAGATTGAATCCTAATCCTTGAATGGCACTCAGGGATTAGGTTCTTTTCTCATTAACTAGATTGCAAGAAGGCCATATACTGAAAGGAACGGCTCCATCATCGGCTAAAATGGTTCGATAGAATAGATTGGGTTATCTTCCTGTTACGTTTTGACCTTCACCTGCTTCAGGGGGAAAACCTGCTTACCCAACTCGATAATTTCTCGTTTTTCCTGGGCTGTTAAGTAATCTTGCCTACTCAGGAAACTACCACCAGGGCGTTTGGGATCACCTCCTGCATCCAGATATCGTTGTCTGGCTCCCGCAAAAATTTCTTTGAGTCTTTGATAGAGTTTATTTTCTAATTCTGTAGGTTCTCTCATTGTTCTGAAGTCTAAGTGGAACAGGCATCCTGCCTGTCTTTATCTCAGCAATTGGTTGTTAGGTAAATCGGTTTTGATGCCTTAGCTTCGGACTTTGGCACCCTCAAGGATATGCGATCGCACTTTGATATCAACCTTTCCTACAAAAGTTTATAGTAAGTAAACGAACTCCTCTAACCCAAGTCGCACTGTGGCAAAAATTACCAATGATACCAAATCCGGCACAGATACCCCCGTTATTTCCCACCCTGTAGAGACGTTGCATGCAACGTCTCAGAGCAAGTTTCGCGGTTTTCTCAAAACGGGGGTGGTTAACCCGGATTTGGTATGAAATCATTAAAAGACTATAAAATTATTTTACGTCCCGATGACAATGGAACTTTTATCGCCTATATTCCAGTGATTAAAGGATGTCATGCCTGGGGAAAAACTCCTGAAGCAGCACTGTGCGTGAATTACATCCTGTTTTTGAGATGATTCAAGAAGAATACCTCGAAGAAGGCAAATAATACTCCTTGTGTTCTATAACGTTATTTGCTACCATTACTAAATAATGGAGTAGGTGTGCGCCTATAGATACAATTTACCGTAAGCTCTATTAGAGTTCTCTGTAGCGCGATCGCTAAAAGATGTTGGTTATGTCCTATGCCCAATACTGTTCAAGAAATTTATACACAAGTTATATCTACACTGCCCCCAATAGAGCGGCTTCGGTTGGCAACTATGATCCTTAATGGCTTAGTCGAGCAAAATACCACTGTTGTTGATGTCAGTGATACTTGGACAGATCAAGATCAATTAGACTTAGCTGCTTTTTCCTGGCAATACGCAGCGGATGCTTTTCCTGAAGATAGGGAGATAGCTCAGTGAGCTTGAAGCCAGGTGATTTAGTTACAGTTGATTTTCCTGGTGTTGCAGGTATCAAACGCCGCCCCGCAGTTGTACTATCTTCAGTGACATATCACGGCAACCGCCCTGATGTGATTGTTGGACTGATAACCTCACAAACAAAAAGGTTAGGTGTTACAGATTATGTGCTTCAGGACCGGCAAGCAGCAGGGTTGAGAGTTGCATCTGTTTTCCGTAGCTTTATTGTGACATTGCCTCCCTCAGCTAACCTAGTTGTGATTGGACATTTATCAGAGCAGGACTGGCAAGGCATTAAGGCTTGTGTCAGAGTTGCTTTGGAACTAGACGATTAAATTAACAATGCCCACCTAACAAATTCCCAAAACATGATTATTATCGAGAAATCGGGGTTGGTGGGCAAGAGAGGTCAATTTATCGGTGAGATTATTAATGTAGGGGCGCAATGCTTGCGCCCTCAATGCTTGCGCCCTCAATGCTTGCGCCCTCAATGCTTGCGCCCTCAATGTTTGCGCTTGCTGTAAGTCATACGCGAGCAAGATGTTTGCGCTACTCTACTTCATTACAAGCAAGCATCGTAATGAAGTAGAGTAAAAAAAAGTCCCCCTTGTTAAGCTATGCGTTAGGCACAAGTCTGTGTAATCCTTATATACCAGTAGTTTCCATGAACGGTTGCAACTTGGGTTTCTCAAGATAAGAATCCTTTTATAGCAAGGGTTTTAAAGATCGGCCCGAACAGCATAATCAGCGTTTCAGCGACTTTTGCGTAATGGATAGTAGGGGGATCAACAATGTACCGCTTGCGCAGAGCAAACTGCTGTATTTTAGGGTTATCAGCCCATTAGGTTTCGTTCACACTTATTTAGCTTTTTTGATCAGGTCTGCGATAGCTCCCAGCAACACTTTACTACAACAAGTTAAAACAACAAGCATTGTGACAGGATCTCCAAAAAACCAAAACGGAGGGAGTCCACTTGGAGTAGGAACTTCAGGTGGATTTGCGGTATGATCAGAACACTCGGCAATATAATGTACCTCAGTATTGTCCTGAGGGCTAGTTACTTCATCGCTAGAAGACATGATTTTGTCGAACTCCTTACTGGATGACATGAGGTTTCATACTCCTTTTCTAGTTGTCTAAGTTTGGAGATTGAATCCTAATCCTTGAATGGCACTCAGGGATTAGGTTCTTCTCTAGTTAAAGATTACAAGACAGCTTGGTAATTTGAAGCATGGCTTATTATTGACTTGGTCAAGATAATTATCGAGTTGTTATCCAATTATTAGAGTGTTGATGACATCTTTATGCTAAATTACCTCATGGTATACCTCAAACTCTTCTGTAGCAAAGGTTTAGAGTGTTAATCGAAACATGTTGTCTGGCGAGGACAACAATCAAATATCAGCATTTTTCACAAAAGTTACCCGGTTTAGCCAACCGATGCTCTCGGTAAATCTAGTGGAAGCATCCCAAAGTTCACAAATGATAGATCGTAGTGGGAGCATCTTGCTCCCTTAGCATCTTGCTTCCTTAGCATCTTGTTCCCTTTAGCATCTTGTTCCCTTTAGCGTCGATTCATGCTCACACTATCACTCTAGTTAGAGTAGAGCCCTAGAGATTGATTAGCAACATCCCTCTCAGGTTTGACAAAACGCACGGAGTACAAGTATTCTGTACTGTGTATTACGCGATCGCAGTAAAATACCAAATTCTTACGGTGCTAACCTGACCAAATGCAGCACCGTCCACTCAGCTACTCACTTAGTCTCAGTTAACAATCAGGCAATATAACAAAAGGCCAACCTCTTGCTCATCAAGAGGGGCTAGTTATATTGAGGATGATTTTCTCCTTTGTGTACATTGCTGCGGCTATGCACTAACCAAAGGATACTTATTCTTCTCTGACCAGAGTACAGTAAGCTGAACCTAGTTCATGCATGACTTGTTATCGACTTGGGGAAATATTACCGAGTTATTAGTGAGTTATGACTAATTGGTTAACGATTTAAGCAGTTATCACAGGATCAGTTATGCCGCGTTCCCTCAGAGTTGATAAAAAACACCTGTCACAAGTTAAATCAGCACTCCGAGACAAGGATTACTCCCGGCAGATAGACCTTGCTGCTGATCTAGACTGTTCTCTGACTACCATCAGTAGCTTTCTCAATGGCAGACCTGTTGATAGGCAGTATTTTATGGAAATCTGTAAGATATTGGGACAAGACTGGCGAAAGATTGCTGTTTTAGAAGATAGCAGTGAAGGTGATGAGACAGAAGCATCCATCTATGTGAAACGTCCTGATCCTGAAGATAGGTGTTATCAAGAACTGTTGAAGCCGGGAGCAGTGCTTCGGATCAAAGCACCTAAGCGGCTAGGCAAAACATCACTGATAACAAGGGTTATTCAACAGTTGGAACAAGAGCAGGACTACCGAGGAGCTTACTTACCCTTTGGTTTGGCGGATAAAACAGAATTGCAAGACTTGGATAAGTTTTTGAAATGGTTTTGTGTAAGTGTTGGTCAAGCTCTAGGATTAGATAATGAGCTGAATACTTACTGGGATGAAAAATATTCTACCAGTAAGATGAACTGTACAAGCTACTTTGAAGCTTACCTGTTGGCTCAACTATCAGACAGTCCTGTAGTCTTATGCTTGGATGACGTGGATCTAGTTTTTCCTTATGATGCAGTTGCCCAGGATTTTCTAGGGATGTTACGGGCTTGGCATGAAAAAAGTAAAATTAGCAAGATATGGAAAAGATTGCGCTTGGTGCTTGTTCACTCAACGGATGTCTATATCAATCTAGATACAAATGCTTCACCCTTTAATGTGGGATTAACAATAGAGTTACCAGAGTTTACACCAGAACAAGTGGAAGATTTAATAAGTCAGCACGACTTAGAGTTAGAGCAAGAGCAACTGGAGAAATTGACAAAACTGGTGGGGGGACATCCTTATTTACTACAGGAAGCTTTAAATCATCTGAAAAATAATAAAACTAGCTCACTTGAGCAACTGTTAGCAGAAGCTACCACTGAGGCAGGAATTTATAGTAGCCATCTGCGATACTATTGGGCTATTCTTCAGCAGAACCCTGAAGTGGCAAATGCTCTCAAGACGGTAGTGGAAGCAAATCAACCCGTCCAGCTAAAACCGAAGCCAACTCGTGATTTACATAGTCTGGGATTAGTCTATTTGCAGGGTAATAAGGCAAAAATTAGTTGCAATTTGTATAAGAATTATTTTCAAGATCGCATAGACAGTATTTTATAAAGTACATAAATACTGAAAATGATCAGGTTATTGTTCAATTTAGTTAATTAATTAATTATTTTGAGTTTTCCGAGAAATATATGGGCACAAATTTTGAATACCAGATTGGGGGAAGTTTACCTCCTGATGCTCCTAGTTATGTTTCCCGTCAGGCAGACCAAGCACTGTACCAAGGTCTGAAAGCGGGAGAGTTTTGTTATGTGTTGAACTCCCGACAGATGGGAAAATCCAGCTTACGCATAAAAACTATGGAAAAGCTACAAGCTGAAGGTATTGCCTGTGCAGTCATTGATCTAACAATGATTGGTAGTCGGGAGGTGACAGCAGAGCAGTGGTATGGCAGTTTAATCAGTAGTCTGAGCAATGACTTGGAACTAGCGACCAAGTTTAAGTTTAGTTGGATCAATTGGTGGGGTACACGCAATATGCTTACTCCTGAACAACGCTTCACTGAATTTATTGAAGGAGTGCTACTAACCAAGATAACTAACAACATTGTGATTTTTATTGATGAAATTGATCAAGTTATCAACCTCAGCTTCAAAAATAATTTTTTTGGTCTACTCCGAGGTTTCTATAATAAACGAGCAGAAAAATCAGCATACAGACGCCTTACTTTTACGTTGCTAGGAGTGGCGACACCCTATGACTTAGTTGAAGACAAAACACTGACACCATTTAATATTGGCAAATCAATCCCACTCAATGGCTTTCAGTTACATGAGGCTCAACCACTAACTAAAGGCTTCCACAAAATAGCTAGCAATCCTCAAGCCGTCTTGCAAGCAGTGCTCCATTGGACAAATGGTCAACCATTTATCACA
>JAAHGR010000015.1 GCA_010672425.1 Symploca sp. SIO2E6 | reverse complement strand
TAATTTGTAGATTATCCCGTGTTTGCTGCCAGAAGCTAGAGCCACCAGATGTTGGTTGTTGCTGTTGTTGGCCAACCGTTGACTTTTCTGGCTCAGTATCCTCTACTGTCGAATTAGCTAATTCAGGAGACTCATTACTCACTATCGAATTTTCGTTCTTGGAAACCATCTATTTCTCCGCAACGTTACTGCGATCATCAATAAAGACACCGCCAATATCTCTACACCGCATGATAAAGGCAGGCGCGTCCCTACACAATACTACTAGTAGTGTGGAGAGTGTGGGAGGTGTGGGGAGTGTGGGAAGACAAGGAAGACAAGGAAGACAAGGGAGACAAGGAAGAAATTCCCAATTCTCAATTCCCAATTCCCAATTCCCAATTCCCAATTCCCAATTCTCAATTCCCAATTCCCAATTCCCAATTCCCAATTCCCAATTCCCAATTCTCAATTCTCAATTCCCAATCCCCCATTCCCCCCAATTTGCGTTAGCTTAGGAGTTGAGATCCTTGCTCTAGAAAACCTGTGCTGTTCGATCAACATCCTGGCCGATTTGCTATTGTAGCTACTTGCCTACTGAGTTTGTTAACCTCTTGTAGCAAAGAATTTGAGCGTTTCTTTGCCGCAGACCCTAATCTCCAAGATAAGCAAAGTATATCTGCTGAGTCAGCTACCAGCGACTCTCAGATATCAAAATCAGAGCAATTACCTCAGGATTTTCCTTCCCAGATGCGTTATCCTCAGGCTCAGTTAGAGAAAGTTGAGTCTCTCAAGGAAGCAGAAACTCCAGGTAAGCTGACGATTTGGTCATCCTCTGACCCCACCAATTTTATCCTGAGCTTTTACCAAGAAGCCTTCGAGTCCAATAACTGGAAAATTATCTCTGAACCACAAGAGGATGCTGAGGGTACTTTTGTTGCTAGTAATCAGGAGTGGGAAGTTACGGTATCGATTCCGTATGATCGCAATAACAACTCTCAACCAGTAACTGAAACCAACCGCAGCTTGACAGAATTTGCCATTAAGTATACCCCTAATACCGAGCCAGCAACAGCACAGAAATCTGACTCAGAACCAGAGGAACCACAACAGCAACCTGACTCAGAACCAGAAGAACCCCAGAAATCTTCAACAGAATCGCAGGATTTCAGTGACCTTGACCAAGTTCCCCAACAATTGCGTCAGTACATCGAGGATTTGGCAGCTTTGGGAGTATTAACCGTTGAGGCATCTAACTCTGAAGATAACCCAGATACTCAGAGTAGCAAAAAATTTGAACCGAATCAAACCATCAACCGTCGCGACTATGCGCGGTGGTTAGTAGCGGCGAATAATCAGCTGCATACTAACAGTCCAGGAAAGCAAATTCGTCTAGCTTCAGCAACAGCTAAGCCAGCTTTCCAAGATGTACCCAGCACTGATCCCGATTTCCCCAGTATTCAAGCCTTAGCAGAAGCAGGATTGATTTCTAGTCCTCTGAGTGGTAACGCTACAGCAGTAACCTTTCGTCCAGATGCTCCCTTAACTAGGGAAAATCTTATCTTGTGGAAAGTCCCTCTAGACACCCGTCAGGTATTACCTAAAGCTTCAGTTGAAGCAGTTGAGCAAACTTGGGGTTTTCAGGATACTGCCAAAATTGATCCTAAGGCATTGCGAGCCGTATTAGCCGATTTCCAAAATGGAGAATCTGCCAATATCCGCCGCTTGTTAGGTTATACCACCTTATTCCAGCCGAAGAAAGCAGTGACTCGCGCTGAGACAGCAGCAGTACTTTGGTATATCGGTTCCCAAGGAGAAGGCATATCTGCTTCTGAAGCACAGAAACTCAACTCGTTTGAGAATTGAGAATTGGGAATTGGGAATTGGGAATTGGGAATTGGGAATTGGGAATTGGGAATTGGGAATGGAAAATTGTCAATATCTCCCTTGTTGTCCTTGTCTCCCTATCTTCCTATCTTCCTATCTTCCTATTGCCAGTGTATACCGGCTTAGAGCCGGGGACTACCCAGTGTTACAATATTAATTATAAATTCACTCATTCTAAATTCTACATTCTCAATAACTGATGTCCGTTAAAAACCACTATCCTTATCAAGACCGATATATCAACTTACTCACCGACTTCGGATTCAAACGGTTGTTCGGTACTGAACCCAACAAATCACTATTGATCGATTTTTTGAATGTGATGTTGCCTCCAGAACATAAGGTGCAAGATGTCAGCTACAGAAATAACGAAAATCTGGGCAATACTCCCCTAGACCGCAAAGCAATCTTTGACGTTTATTGTGAAAGCAAAACTGGAGAAAAGTTTATCGTCGAGCTTCAAAAGGCTAAGCAAAACTACTTTAAAGACCGGAGCGTTTATTATGCCACTTTTCCCATTCAAGAACAAGCGGTGAAAGGAGAGTGGAACTATAAATTGTCCTCTGTATATACGATTGGTATCTTGGATTTTATCTTTGATGACCATAAGGACGAGTCAGAACTGTTGCATATCGTGGAACTAAAAAATCAAAAATGTGAGGTATTCTATGATAAGTTGAAATTTATCTATGTGGAACTACCGAAGTTTACCAAAACTGTTGAGGAGTTAGAAAGTCATTTTGAGAAGTGGCTGTTTTTATTGAGGCATTTATCGAGGTTAGAAGAACCACCATTAGCTTTACAAGAGGTGGTTTTTGAGCGGTTATTTGAAATATCAGAAATCGCCAACTTTTCTGCCGTTGAGCAAGAGGCTTATGAAAATAGCTTGAAATACTACAGAGATTTACAGAATGTGGTGGCAACCTCAAGAGAGGAGGGTGTCGAACAAGGTATCCAACAAGGTATTCAACAAGGTATCCAACAAGGTATTCAACAAGGTATCCAACAAGGCAGCCAACAAAGAACAATAGCGATTGCTCGTTCGTGTAAACAACAAGGTTTAGATATAGAGACGATTATGGCAATTACCCAACTGTCTAGGGAAGATATCGAAGCTTTGTAAGTTGGTTGCCAAAGAGATTATTTTTTGCTATTATCATTAAAAATTTTCAAGAATTAATCGCACCAGAGTTTGAGAAACCGTCCATTGAGCGTATCCAACTGAGTGTATTCAACTAGGCGGGCCAACAGCTAAACCCGACCTACAAGATATGTGATAGCGCAAGCGCTGCTGCTCTTCAGATCGCGCAAGCAAGCGGGAGCAAAGTTGAGAAACCGGGTTTCTTGCTAACATCTCGTTTACCACCCAAAATTATCCCAGAAACCCGGTTTCTTGCATTTCTTTCAAATAACGGGACTGACGGGGCTCGAACCCGCAACTTCCGCCGTGACAGGGCGGTGCTCTAACCAGT
This sequence comes from Symploca sp. SIO2E6, assembly GCA_010672425.1. Lineage (GTDB taxonomy): Bacteria > Cyanobacteriota > Cyanobacteriia > Cyanobacteriales > Coleofasciculaceae > Caldora. The sequence goes on along the minus strand of JAAHGR010000015.1, from coordinate 42,490 downwards.
TGAACTACAGTCCCAAACTTCCGAACCGTATTCTATTATTACTATGATTTTTCAATTTGTCAAGTGCTTTTCAAAAATTACATTATTCTCAGGACTGTAGGTTGGGTGTAACGAAGTGAAACCCAACGCAGCACACAAGGAGTGTTGGGTTACGCTATCGCTACACCCAACCTACCTATTCCCTCATTTTAGCTGTGCCACGCCACGACTAAGGCGCTAAAGCACTACCCCGCAGTAAGCTACCAACGGTTTTGGCAGTAATCTTCATCTGAATTAGAGGATTTGCCGGTACAACTGTTTTGTAGAGATAGCTATCGAAGGTTAGTTTCTGGACATCTTGGTCAGCACACATCTCGACAAAGGCTTCACGGGTAGCATCGGTGCGATAGAAGACTCTTTGCAGAATATCCAGTACTTTATAGGTCATGCCATACTTCTTATCCCAACGCTTCAGGTACAGCTTGAGGTCATTTTCTGTGGGAATGCGAGTACCGCCGTTGGAAGTTTCGACAATAGTTTCGGCACACATTCTGGCGGATTTGGCAGCAAAGTAAATCCCTTCACCAGAAGACTTGGTGACAGTACCAGCAGCATCTCCTACTAAAGCGACCCTACCCCGAACTCGACGTGGTCTGGGATGTTCTGGAATGGGATGAGCTTCTACTTTGATGATTTCACCCCCTACCAGCTTACTAGCAGCACGGGCACGAATACCGGCTTGCAGCTGTTTGATTTTGGCTTGGTTCACCTTCATCGTACCAGTACCAACGGCAACGTGGTCGTATTTAGGGAATACCCAAGCGTAGAAATCTGGGGAAACATCATCACCCACATACATTTCTGCCAAGTTTTCGTAATAGTCCATCATTGGACCTGGTAGACGAATCCTTTCTTGAAAAGCGATCGCATAATTGTAATCACCGGCATCAATAGCCTTGGCAACCCGGGAATTGGCTCCATCTGCTCCAATTACTAGGTCTACCTTCAGAGTTTTTTGCACTCCTTTCAAACTACCATCGGAATGGTCAGCATAGTGAAGGGTATAGGGTTCGGTGTTACTGGTGGGAATCTCTAGCTTGTGGACTGTGCCGTTAATCAGGTTGGCTCCCAACTTAGCAGCGCGATTCCGCATGAAGCCGTCTAGTACCTCACGGCGACACATACCAATATATTCGTCTTCATTGATGAGATTGATATCCACCTCAACATTAGAGGGTGAGATCATCTTCATTTTTCTGACTCGCCGGTCAATAATTTCTGGCGGTAGTTCAAACTCACTGACCATACACAGCGGAATTGCACCGCCGCAAGGTTTAGCATTATCTAGCTTACGCTCAAACAGATAAGTTTCGATTCCAGCTTTTGCCAAAATCTCCGCAGCAGAAGAACCTGCCGGTCCTGAACCAACAACTGCAACCCTTAGTGCTGGCATGTTTTCTCCCAATCTTTTTAGAGTTACGGAGTGCATCGTATCACGACCTTTAAGCTAATCTCAGCAAGATCTAGGGATCTGGGGTCAATTGAAATACAGCTTAACAACTTGCCGTAATAGAACTTCACAATTACTTATGTGTTCACATTACCGCCAAAATCGCCAGCCATACCCTACACCTTCTGCTTCGTCTCCCTTTGGCATTGATTTTTTGACTTTTGTGAGCGCACAAACGCGAGCAAGTACTGAACTATAATTTGACAGAGGAGAGCTGAGGATAAAGAATTGGCTTATGTGGTTCAACGGTGATGAATAATAATTGGCGCTCTGTGCTGCTAGGAGTGATTTTTCCATTATTGATTTTTGGATTACTTACTTATCAAGTGTGGGGGAAATCGGGCGGTATCCTGGGGGATGAAACGATTTTATGGGCAATTCAAGCAACAGCTAACCCACAATCGGATGCTATTGCCAAGACGCTGACGAAGTTTGGGTTATGGTTGGGTGTGCTTCCCTGGGCAATGGTAACGATGTTGGTATTGTTGAAACAAGGCTCTTGGCGATCGCTAGCCTATTGGTTGATGACGATGCTTGGTAGTATTTTGACACTCCCACGGCTGTAAGCACGTGGGATTCTTGCTTCATCCAGCCAACGTAATTAAAACTACAGGGAAGTCTTTGATCCAAAGAGCACGTCCCCATTTGTGGGAGTCCCTTGCACATCAGTCTAGCTACTCCTTTCCCAGTGGACATGCTATCTACACTATGGCACTGGTAGCAGCTTTGGTAATTTTGAGTTGGCAGAGTACATGGCGGTGGCTGGTTTTGATCGTGGGAGGTTGGTTTGTCTTAGTGATAGCCTGGACGAGGCTATACTTAGGTGTTCACTATCCTAGTGATATTTTGGCAGGTTGGCTGGTATCAGCCGCTTGGGCAATTGGAGTTAGTTTGCTCATTAAACCTCATCTGTTTGAAGCAAAGGATAGCAGTAAGTTGTAGTGCGGTGACACGACTAAAACTGCTTTGTTGGGTTGCATTCTTAAACCCAACCTACAATAGCTTGATTAATTAACTCTACACCTTGTTCCACTGTCTCAACCCTGCTTAACTGCTGGCGTAATTCCGCTGCACCAGGAAAACCTTTGGAATACCAAGCCAGGTGTTTTCTGGCTTGACGAATACCGCGATCGCCTTTATACTCCCAGAGAGCTTGTAGATGTTCTCGGGCACACAGGAGTCTGGTCACTGTTGTTGGCGGTGTTAGCTTTTGTCCCGTTTTCAGAAAATGGTCGATTTCTCCTACTAAAAAGGGATAGCCTAGGGTTCCCCGGGAACACATTACTCCATCGGCTCCAGTCTCTTCTAGACATTTGAGTGCTGCTTCTACAGAAAAGATATCCCCATTAGCAATAACTGGAATCGAGAGAATTTCCTTCACTCGTCCAATCCACTCCCACCTAGCAGAACCATTATAACCCTGAGCTCTCGTGCGTCCATGCAAAGTTAGCATTTGTGCTCCCGCATCTTCGAGCCGTTGAGCAAATTCCAGAATATTGATTTCATCATCATTCCAACCAATTCTGGTTTTCACGGTTACAGGTACTCGAACCGCCTCGACTACAGTACGCACAATTGCCTCAGCAATTTCTGGTTGCCGCAAGAGGGAAGAACCGCCACCTTTTTTGGTAATTTTGTTGACAGGGCAACCCATATTGATATCTACTGTATCTGCTCCTTCAGCTACAGCTTTTTGGGCTGCTTCTGCTAAGAAATGGGGACGACAGTCAAACAATTGGATACTAATGGGTTTTTCGTTGGGGTCTACTTCCATAATCTTAGGTAATTCTTTAGCATGACACAGTCCTGAGGCATGTACCATCTCTGTGTACATCATCGATTCTGGAGCATAACGCCGCACTAGTCGGCGAAACACTAAATCCGTGACTCCAGATAGGGGTGATTGTAAAACTCGGCTGTTGACTTCAACGGAGCCAATCTTGAGGGGAGTAGTGAGTCTTTGTTGCAATTTGGGGGAGTAATGGGACATTGGGAATTTAGAATGGGGAATGGGGAATTGGGAATGGGGAATTGGGAATTCCCCATTCTCAATTCTCAATTCTCAATTCTCCTTTCCCAGTTTTGATCAAAAAAGTCACTAACCATGGTCCGAGCAAAATAATCATTAACATGCGAGACATTTGCATTGCCAGCACTAATCCAGGATCACCACCCAGCTGCATCACAGTGGCAATCATGGCTTCAATTCCCCCAGGAGTGAATCCTAAAACCGAGGTGATGGTGTCAACTTGGGTGAGTACGTGGAATTCATAGCCAACTCCTAAACAAAGAACAATGAGTGTCAAGACCAAACCCACCTCGATTAACACTGCTTTCAAGAGTTTTTGGGCAGCTTGCCGATTAAATTTAAAACCAATAGAAACTCCCACAAATAACAATCCCGTAGCAAATAGCCATTGAGGTACTTGTATTTGATATGGCAGTTCCCAAAATGCTACCAAGGTTACTATCATCGGGCCTAAAAGTCCCGCTGCAGGCAAGCGCAGTCGCTTCCCTCCCCAAATCCCCACACTACAGCATCCAGCTAGTACCAAGAGGTTGCACCACATGGGCATGGGCAAGTGGCCATCGATGGCAACACTAGCTGTAACTTCGGTAACTGGATGTGCTGGAAAAATTAAGCCTGCGGCACTTGGTATAACTAAAACAACTAATAAGACTCGCAGATACTGAAGTACAGCAACAGAAATGGCATCAGCTCCCATTTCATCGCCGATAGCAACAATCGTAGAAGCGACACCAGGTATAAAAGCTAACAAACCAGTAACGCGATCAATGCCAGCCCAGCGGGATAATAGGTAACCGTGGAATAAACTTAGGCTACCTGTGAGTAGAACACATACTAGTATCGGAATAGCATAAGTGATGGCTACACTAAGAGTTTCTGGAGAAAAGCGAACCGCAGTAGCAAGGCCAATGGTTGCTTTCCCCAGGGTCATAAACACAGGAGGCAGGGGTTGGGGACTACCTTGGATAGTTGCATAAACTATACCCATGATCATTGGACCGAGTAACCAACCGACAGGAATATTCAGCCAATCGAAGAGTAAGCCAGCCAAGATAGCTAGTACTAACTGTTGGGTAATTTTTTGTATCCTTGGCCAATTTGTTACAGTTTGCTGTTTCCATTGGGTGAGTTGCTCTCGATAGCTTACACCTGGGGATTTAGTTGAAGGAAGAATTTTCCAAACCACAGAATTTTCAGGGAATAGGTTGCTCAGTCTGATCTCATTCTAAAGGAGGAGATGGGGAGATGGGGAGATGGGGGGATGGGAGGGGTGAGCGAAAAAAGGGGTGGGGAAACGATTCAGCAGACGCGGGGACGCGGGGACGCGGGGACGCGGAGAATGGAAATCCCACACAAAATTTCGCTCACCCGGATGGGAGAGACAAGGGAGACAAGGGAGATAAGGAGAATGGAGTTTATCTCATTGAGTTTAATCTGACATTCCGCACGACTCTCACTTGGGTGTAATTCTATTGCTGGGGTGTCATTCTAGGGAGCAAGATGCTCCCACTACTGAATTTGCGATCAGCGCAAGCTGGTGCCGAAGGCAATTGCGTCTTGGTAAATGTTGGTTAGGCGATCGCTTCTCAAATATCCTGTAATTGTTCTCTATCATCCCTCATCACTAGCGAGTGAGACGTTTGCGCTACGCGATCGCTATCTTGTAGGTGTTGGAGGAGGTAGAACAAAGGCACAGAGTTCACAGAGTTAAAGAAGCTATCAGTCTCTTTTGACTTTATATGTGCACAACTACTCCATTATTAGATATAATCCCAAAAGTAGCAGAAAAAGTCAAGAGGTGATAAAAAATCTTTAGAATTAAAAAAAACCAATTCCCAATTCCCAATATCTTTACATATCTGTAATATCGGTCAAATGGATAAAACAGGAGAAACGATTAAAGGTGGTGTGCTGCTCATAGGCTCTCTACTGTGGCAAGATGGTTCGACACAAAAACCGTTGGATTTGGTAAGGAAGCGTTGGAGAGAAGCTCACTTGCTCATGGGTGACAAACAAAAAGTAACTGCGCCCATCAGATATGGCAGCTATTCTTCGCCTACTGACATTCCATTACCCAATGAACTATATACTATGGTTCTTTCCCCAGATCTTGATCAGGGTTTCTCTAGTCCAAACATGGGAGAAGCCTATGTGATTGAGTTCCAGCAAAAACTTAGTTGTCAAGATTTTACTGAACAACTCAAGTTGGAAGTGAAAGAGTTGTCCAAGGCTGAGGGTCTATTTACGAGTGAGGACAAGTTTTTCAAGAAAACCTGGGGTGCTATTTCTATCCTCATTAATCAAGATTCCCTCTTTACCGCATTGATAACATCAGCATGGGTAAAAGCATGGCGAGAGGAAAGAGATCAACCTGGGCAAAACTATTATCAAAGATTTCGTCAAGGAAGGGAAAGTCCTGTCATCAGCAAGGATGGTATTTTAGAGTTGAACCCCTTTCACCCGATTGACGAGAACACAGGAGTGCCATCACCTCAGAATATTTTTGATGGGGAGGATGGTTATGATTTCATCTTAGCTGTAGTTACCGTTCCAGTAAACAAAGGACAACGGTGGGGTGTAGCGAAACTTTGAGTATAATTGAATCGGTAGTTTAGTGAAGACTAGATATGGTTTCAGCACCTACTCAACATCCAGAAATTATTAGGACAGAGCGGGGACTCACGATCGCAGGTATACGTATCACTCTCTACGATGTAATGGACTATGTAAGAGCCCAATATCCTTCTAAATTCATTCGTGGTCTATTTAACCTAACGAATGAACAAATTAATGCTGCCCTTACCTATATTGAAAAAAATCGTGCTGAAGTCGAGGTTGAGTATCAGCTCGTTCTCAAGGAAGCTGAAGAACTTCAGCGGTATTACGAGGAAAAAAATCGTGATTTGATTTCCCGACTTGCAGCCCAACCAGTAAAACCTGGTGAGGAAGCTGTTCGAGCAAAACTACAAGCAGCGAAAGCTAAGTTTGAAGTCCGGTCATGAATTTTTTGATTGATCATAACTTAGAAGGACATGCAGTGCTTCTTGCTGGCAGTATCCTGAATGGCGGTTGGCTTGATTGGACTCCTATCCGATTCATTACATTTGATGGGATAAAATTACCAATTAATAGTAATGATCGAGTAGTTTGGCAGTTAGCCCAGTCAAATCAGATGATTTTGTTGACTGCTAATCGCAGTATGAAGGGCGAGAACTCTTTAGAACAAGTGATGCGTGAGGAGATTACTTCTCTTGTCACTGCCAGTTGTTACTATTGGAAATGCTGACCGTCTACTGAATGATTCCGAGTATCGAGAGCGTTGTGTAATTCGAAAGGGTGGAAATTGTACTTGATATTAATAGCTATAAAGGCGTAAGTCGCCTCTTTATTCCATAGTTGTAATTCGGTGCTGTCCGTCCCTGGGTTGCCACATTTGACAATTTGATTTAGGATGAACGAATAACACACCAGGCAGTGCAGCGGACGTGCTGGTGATCGCTTGGGCTTATCCGAAAGATTCGTGCCGCCGCTGAGCTCTGACCTTAGAAGTCCATAATTTTCCTAAATATCCTCAATCCAGACAAGCAATTATCATGGAATATATATGTACAACTTGTAGTAAGGATAAAAGAACAGATGAAGTGTTATTGCCTGCAAGTCAAAGATACATAAGTAGAAGAATCAAATTTGTCGTCAATGAGAGTATACGACTTAATAAGCCTCTGATTATTTTATCAGGAAAATACGGTTTAATCGATTCTGAGCTTAAAATACCCTGGTATGACCAAAAGTTAACAACTGATTTGTTATTTATTGCATCTGAACTGAAGCCTGATCTAGTAACACCTCCTGAAGTTTTAGGTGACGGAGACTCTACACTCAACTTAACTAACGAATTTATTAAAGCTTTTGAGCACAGTGAGCTTTATCCCGAAACTAAAATTTTAGGAGTTGTTCATGGAGCAGACTTCAAAAGCTGGCGTCATGCATTTCAAGAGCTTTTGCAAATACCTTATATTTCCAGAATTGGAGTTCCATATCGTATTCCTTTTGATATATTTACTCAGACAGGAGGTAACAACAACACATTGGAGATCTTTATCAAAAGAAGAATAGATATTTGTAATTGGCTTGCTGAACATTACCCAACTGTAAAAATTCACCTGTTTGGTTTAGCTCATCCAAGTGAACTTCTTTATCAGATAGAACATAAATTTATAAAGAGCATTGATACGTCGCTACCAATAATGGCAGCCATCAAAGACATAAATTATAAAATCTCTAACCTCGGTCCATATGAAAAAAAGTCTTTAGATATTAATTCACCGTATAATAAGCTAGTTATTCAGCAAGCGACAAATAACATTGATGTGATAAAAAGTATTTTGAAATGAATAAAAATATTGCATTTGATTTTGATGGAGTTTGTACCGACTTATCCTTCGCTAAGGAATGTAGAATGGATAAATCTGAGTTCCTATATTCACCTGTTTCTATTTCTATTTCTCCGATTCGCAAAGGGATTGCTGAACTTATCTCTGTATCTGGATTGTTTACTAATGTTTTTATTCTAACATCAAGACCTAAGGAAGCAAGAGCTACTATACAAGAATGGCTTCTACAAAAACAATTACTAGATCTCATAGAAGATATTATTTGCTGTTGCGGAGTTCCTAAAGTTGACTTCATGAAAATGTATAAGATTGGTCTACTCGTTGATGACAAGACCAAGAACTTGCCTAAATCTGATGAAGATATGCAAGGTATTTTTTGGACGGAGCAATCATGGCTCGAAGTGCTACGAGATATTTTAAACTACTTTGTTGCTTCTCAATCAAGATTAAAAGGAAATTATATCCGATTTCTAAAAGGATTTGAAGACTCTACAGATCTTGGAACATCACCAGTATTTATTTTCAATTTAGACGATCAAAGTAAACTTAAATTGAGAGTATGCTCAAATAATCTAGTGAGAGACAAAATTATTACTTTCTTATGTGTAGCAAAAAATAATTTCTATCATAATGTTGCTGATTTGGTCGCAGTAAATGGTTTAGCAATTCTAAAAACATTCATTGAAGGAGTCAGTATTTCGTCCTTGAAAGGTAGAAAAAGACTTGATTCTATATTTAAAGCTGGTGTGGCATTAGCCCGTCTACATTTAATTAAATTCGAGTCAGTAGACTTGGCTCTAAAATTAAATATATTTAATGACGCGGAAGAGAGTTTGCTTGTATTTTCTGCTGACAATTATAATATGATTGTGACTTGTGAAAATGAAGTTGCATTTATTGATTTAGAAGCATGTAATTTTGGCTCTAGATGGATTGACTACTATTGGGCACAAGAATTGTTATGCCAGAACAGTCGTGAAAAATCAATGCTGGACTCAGGATATTTTTCTGTCTATAAAGGATGCGTCCCTAGTGTTGAGCATCAAAAAATGGCAAAAATAAGTTATAAAGTTTGGCTTTCATATCAGTTACAACACAGTGAAATCACTCATGCATCAGACTCGAAAAAAATAAAAACAGTTAAGGATGCACTTCAAAAGTTATGGAACTTAGAATAACGTTAAACTCAGATCTTGCACCTGATGTTGAAAACCGGATTTTGAGCAAAATCACAACGAATTCAATAGGGTTTCAGCTTCTCAAAATCCGGTTTTTTGGATTTTTTGGGCTTGGTGCAAGATCTGAGTTAAAACATTGCTTGGCGGCAGCAGCAGAAATCATGCGTCCTTTTTATGTAGAGGGTAGCGAGTTGACTGAGTTTGTTGATACAGGTAATGAAGTGCCTTGGACTCAGATCTTGCACCTGATATTGAAAACCGGATTTTGAGCAAAATTACAACGAATTAAATAGGGTTTCAGCTTCTCAAAATCCGGTTTTTTGGATTTTTTGGGCTTGGTGCAAGATCTGAGTTGGATGGTCAGAGTTGAGCCTACATCAGAAAATGAGCGGGAGACCAAACTATGAATAGCATCTTACAACAACTTCAACACCATGCCGCTGCCTTGCCCCCCGCATTGCAGACGGAATTGCTGAATTATGCCATCTACCTAGAGCAAAAAGCACAGGCCAACCCCGTCCTACCCACGGCCAAACACCAGAAAAGGGAGTGCCTTGCGGAGGCTTTGGCACAGGCGGCTTCCCTAAATCCCTATGGTGACATTGCCAATCCAATCGCTTGGCAGCGTGAACAACGCCAGGATCGGCTTTCAGGGGCGGGAGATTTCGGGACTGGAGATCTATGAGCAGTAAGAAAAATACCCCACCGACCACCCCGCCCACAGAACAAGCCGTTACCGCGTCCAATACCGATGCAATCTTTGATGAGGTGTTGCGGCAGATCCAGGCATCTCGTCAGAAAGCCTTTGCTCAAGTCAATGCGGCTTTAATTGAGCTGTATTGGCAGATTGGCGAAATCATCAGCCACAAGGTCAAGACTGAAGCATGGGGTAAGGGGGTTGTGCGCGAACTGGCGCGATATATTGCCCAAAATGATCCAGAGGCAAAGGGCTTTAGTGACAAAAATCTCTGGCGGATGAAGCAGTTTTATGAGACATACCAGGGGGAGGAGAAACTAGCAGCACTGACGATAAAATTGCCGTGGACTCACAACACGATGATCTTTTCCCGGTGTAATACCAAATCCGGTTTACATAGGCTGATTACCCATATCGACCAAATCATCCTATATCAAAGGCTTGAGCCAATTGTGATATTGTACCTTTAAAAGCGGATTTGGTATAAAACCAAGGAAGAACAGGAGTTCTATCTGAACCTTTGCATTCAGAAGCGCTATTCATCCCGCGAACTGGATCGCCAGATTAACGCATCCCAATTTGAACGTACCATGCTGGACAAACCAAAAGTCTCAGCAGTGCTGAGAGAATTACACCCCAGCCTTGGTGGCAATACGTTCAAAGACAGTTATGTACTGGAGTTTTTGGGTCTGCCACCGGAACATTCCGAAAGTCATCTGCAAAAAGCTCTCGTGCAACACATGAAGACTTTCATCTTGGAGTTGGGGGGAGATTTTATCTTCATGGGCGAGAACTTCCGTTTGCAGGTGGGAAGTCAGGACTTTTTTATCGACTTGCTGTTTTACCATCGGGATCTGTGTGCGTTGGTGGCGTTTGAGTTAAAAATCGGCAAGTTTACCCCGGAACACCTCGGACAGCTTAATTTTTATCTCGAAGCGCTGGATCGTGATGTCAAAAAGCCCCACGAAAATCCCAGTATTGGGGTGTTGCTGTGCCGTGATAAGGATGATGAGGTGGTGGAATATGCCCTATCGCGCAATTTGTCGCCTACTCTGATCGCTCAGTATGAGCTACAACTCCCGGATAAAAAACTACTTCAGGCAAAGCTGCATGAGTTGTTTAACGATGGGGTAATGGTTGACTGGGAAAGCCAGCAAGGAGGTGAAGTATGATAGTGCTGAAGCTGCACTTTCCTGAGTTTCGGGATGCGAGGGAGTGGGAGGAGAAAATCTGACCCTCAGAGCAAACAAAAAAGGGCTGATGCAGCAGTTATTGCCATCGGTTGAGGAGGCGATAAGATGAAATAGTTATAGTCATCGTACATTTTTGTTATTGTAGTCAAAAGTAATGAGTCAATATACCTAACACCTAACACCTAATCAAGGTAAGCTATTGGGATCAACCCCCAATTTTAACAAGCGATCGCGTAACTGTTGGATCGTAACTTCTGCATTATCTGCCCTTAGTCGTTCTTGTTCTTTGGCAAGTCGTTCGCGATCGCGAGCATCCTCAGCTAGAATAGCACGTTGTCGTTCTTGTTCTTTAGCTTGCTGTTCTTGTTCTTTAGCTTGCTGTTCTTGTTCTTTAGCAAGTCGTTCGCGATCACGAGCATCCTCAGCTAGGATAGCACGTATTCGTTCTTGTTCTTTAGCTTGCTGTTCTTGTTCTTTAGCTCTTCGTTCTTGCTCAGTTCTCTCCTCTGACGTGGGAATCCAATTGCCCATGCTATCGTAAAAGCGCAACCACTTTCCTTCTACTTCCTCATAATTCCCCTCCCATAAACCCAAACCCAACCCTAACTCTTCTAACCACAGTCTTCCGTTGGATAACTCTAATTCTTTATATTTCCCCGATTGCCACACAAAAGCGCGAAAATTCTTGTCGTAGCGATCGTAGATAACGTAATAAGGTACTTGTAGAATTTTTTCGTATACTTCCCATTTCGTTGGTGGTTTTTCCTTTTTGCGCTCTGTCAATCCCAAATCTTCGTCCTCTGTTCCGGGGGACAACAACTCTACCACCAAAAATGGAGCTACTGCTTCTTGCCACATTACATAGCTCAAGCGTAATTCTTGCTGATTTCTACTCCGCTGAGCACCCAAGGCTAAGAACCAATCTGGTCGCTTGTACCACTGGAGATGCTCCGGATCATAGTACAGATTGAGATCTTTAGCACTAAAATAATCCTTCTGAGAGTAATTAGGAGATTGACAGGTATTTTTCAATAAATTCGGTTGTACATCATGAAATTCGTCCACTAAACCAGGTTCCTCCGGGTCTTCGCTAGGTAAATCATACATTGTGGGCAAAGATTTTTGCCTGGATTGGGACGGTTGAAGTTGAACCATAATTAGGTGTTAGGTGTTAGATAGTTTATATGCGCACACCTTCTCTATTATTAATGATATTAGCAAAAAGTAATTGGGATTGCAAGCAATAGGAAAATAACTGCACTCTTCTAGATACCACTTCCACCCTGCTCCCTGTTCCCTTGTTTCTCGATAGGTATTCCCATGTAGAAACCCAGCAAACGTTCCAAGCCCAACCCCAAACACCACGAGACTTTGTACGCGATCCGATAATGGCTGCTATTCTGGAAAATAGGAGAAATCGCGATCGGCATGATTGAACAAGACCAAAAACAACTCGGCAGTATTCTTTGGGCGATCGCCAATCCAGCTACCAATAGCATAAAGTCAATCCCTAGAGAGCAATAACCATGTATACATCAATCGCTGAATTGTTCCCTCCATTGCTGCCCTATCCCCTGAAGATAAACTCAAGCTTGTGCAGTTGGTGTTAACACAACTGATGCAAGAGGAAGCAATTGAAGCACCAGAGGCACAACAGCCGCCGCCCTTCGATCCGCGACCTTTTTTCGGCATTTCCCACCAACCCAAACAAGTCATTGATGATTACTTGGCAAGCACTCGCGAAGGTTGGCTCTAATGGCTTACTTAATTGACACCAACATCATTATCTACTACTTCAACGGGTTGACAGATGACGAGTCTATCCACGCCATCCTCGCCGATAGCTTTAAGATTTCTATCATAACCAAAATCGAGTTTTTAGGCTGGGGACAGTTTGCGACTAACCCTGAATCCCATACCAAAGCCAGGGAATTCATTAGCCATGCCACGGTATTTAACTTGACAGAAGCGATCGCGGAACAGGCTATTCTGCTAAGACGAACGAGGCATTTGCTCAGAGTTGAGCCTACATCAGAAAATGGGTTGACTCACATCTTGCACTATTAATTGTAACGATTCACCAACGGACGTTTATATTCAAGAAAAGAGTTTATATTTTCTGACTGACTGATTAACTGCGATCGCACGAAGATACATTAGTCCAGGTTGGGCTTGCAATCGACAAAAGGAATAAGTAGGTTGGGTGTAGCCTTCTTCGTAACCCAACACTTCTTGTGTGTTGCGTTGGGTTTCACTCCGTTTCACCCAACCTACTGGCGTGATAAACTCAGATCTTGCACCAAGCCCAAAAAAACGAAAAAACCGGATTTTGAGAAGCTGAAACCCTATTAAATTCGTTGTAATTTTGCTCAAAATCCGGTTTTCAATATCAGGTGCAAGATCTGAGGTACACCTAAAATGATTGAATAGATGTAGGTTGGGTCGAGGCAACGAGACCCAACGCTGGAGCGGGTTGTGTTGGGTTTCACTTCTCCTTCGGAGACGCTACGCGAACGTTACACCCAACCTACATTTTTAGGTGTGCCACGCTACTACAAGAACTACAATATCTGCGATCGCGTAGTGTTCTGGTTTTACCAATGTAGAGGATTCCCAGAGTACGGTGCTTAACGGCTTAGATGCCAGCAATCATGGGAAGTTCGCGTAATTCTTGGGAAAGAAGGATACAATCCACAAAAGGAGTAGATGTAAGAATATGTAATATGATACCAAATCCGGTATACATAAACACGCTATATCCACCCAGTAGAGACGTTGCATGCAACGTCTCTACTGGGTTTAGCGATTGTCTCAAAACGGGTGTGACTAAACCGGATTTGGTATGACTTCAGCTTCTAGCTCAATAGATTCAGGCATATAGTAATCGATGCTAAATAACCTAAGCATTAAAAACTTCACGGTTTTCCCTCGTGCAGATCTCCGATTCTCCAAATATCTAAATGTAATAGTTGGAGAAAACGGATCGGGGAAGACGCATCTTCTTCAAGTAGCCTATTCAGCACTGGCAACCAGTTGGGAAGAAAGCCGCAAGCCAACAAACAATACACCAACAAAATCCTTAATGCAAATTCGTCTAGCAGAGAAGCTGATCAATGTATTTCGGCCTCAATCTCTGGGACGGCTTGCTCGACGAAAGCAAGGACGTGAGAGATGTGACATTAAGCTGAGATTTGAAGATGACCAGTTCAATTTTGAATTTAGTTTTTCAACAAACAGTAAAACCGAAGTGCTAATAGAGCAAATCTCAGAAGCTTGGCTTGACACTTCACCAGCCTATATTCCAACTCGTGAGCTGCTTAGTATTTTCCCAAATTTTGTTGCAGTGTACGAAGGTCATTACCTTGAATTTGAAGAGACTTGGCGGGACACTTGTATACTCCTAGGTGCTCCTTTACAGCGAGGACCTAAGGAGAAAAAAATTCAAGAATTGTTAGCTCCCCTTGAACAAGCAATGGGTGGCTCAATTTATCTAGATAAGAATGGGCGTTTTTATTTGAAGAATGAGCGTGGTCGATTTGAGATGCCCCTGGTTGCAGAAGGCCAGCGTAAGTTAGCAATGTTGGCTCGTTTAATTGCAACTGGAGTATTAATGGACAAGGGTTTCTTATTCTGGGATGAGCCTGAGGCAAATCTCAATCCGCTTCTCATTAAACAAGTAGCTCGGAGTATCGTGAGTCTAAGTAAAACAGGTATCCAAGTATTTCTTGCTACTCATAGTCTATTTCTGCTGCGTGAGCTTGAGATATTAATGACTGATCAGAAAAATGCACAATTCAACTCTCGGTTCTTTTGCTTACACTTCTCAGGTGACTGTGTTGTGGTCAAGCAAGGAGATTCAATTGACGAAATTGGGGATATTACAACACTGGATGAAGAACTTGCCCAATCTGATCGCTTTATCGGTAGTGGAGTTTGATTATGATCAATATCTAAGTATCTAACATATTCTTAACAATATGCAATTAATTCTTTACAGCAAACCCGGTTGCCATTTGTGCGAGGGACTACAAGAAAAACTAGAACAGATTCAAGGCTTGAATCTTGAGCTAGAGGTACGAGATATTACCACTAGGGAGGATTGGTTCAGTGCTTATCAGTATGAAGTACCGGTACTATGCCGCAATAAGGACGGTAAGGAGGAAATGCTACCTCGCCCTTCTCCCCGGGTTAATATACCCCAATTGAAGCGAATATTACAGAAATATTTACCAGGAGATGAGGCAAAATAAGCAGTTAAGCTCATCCCATACTTGCATTACGTGGGATACAAGCGTCATTAGTCAAAGCCTACAAAGGACAAATGACCAATGACTAATGACAAAGCGGCGGGTGGCTATTCTTCCCACCCCTGGAAGGAATGGACTTCCCGCCGCTGTTTGTAAAAAATATCAAGGATCAGGAGTTGCTCCAATGAAGTTACGCGAATTATTAGCTAAAATTAGCAATATTGTGGCAATACCCAGCCATCCAGCATTAGATGAGGAGGTGAAGGGACTCTCTACCAATTCCCATGCCTGCCAACCAGGGGATTTATTTATTGGTATGCAGGGAACCCGGGTAGATGGTGGGGAATTTTGGGAAAGTGCGATCGCTTCAGGTGCGATCGCTGCTATAGTTTCTCCTCAGGCTGCGGCTAAATGTCCTCCCCAGGGGAATGCTTGTGTCGTTACAGCAGAAAACATAACTACAGCTTGTGCTCAAGCAGCAACCGGTTTCTACGGCTACCCGGCTCAGCAGCTACAACTAGTGGGAGTTACTGGTACTAACGGTAAAACTACCACTACCCTCCTGATTGAATATCTGCTCTCTTGTGCCCAGCCACCGCAACCAACTGCGCTATTTGGTACACTCTATACTCGCTGGCCAGGTTTTGAGCAAACGGCAGCTTATACTACACCCTTTGCTGTGGAATTACAACAGCAGCTTAGTGCCGCAGTCACAGCCGGATGCCAGCTGGCGGTGATGGAAGTGAGTTCTCATGCCTTGGCGCAAAGTCGAGTCCTGGGTTGTCCTTTTGAAGTTGCGGTATTTACTAATCTTACCCAAGACCATTTAGACTTCCACCGGGACTTAGAGGATTATTTCGCCGCCAAGGCGCTATTGTTTAGTCCTGATTATCTTCAGGGTAGAGCAGTCATTAATGCCGATGACCCTTATGGTAAAAGGTTAATCGAAAAGTTGGATGCAGAGCAAGTCTGGAGCTACAGTGTGAATAATTCAGCCGCCGACTTGTGGACTAGTGATTTGAACTATGAGCCCAATGGAGTCAGTGGTAAACTGCATACCATCGCAGGGGAAGCACCCTTTAGTTTACCTTTAGTTGGTCAGTTTAATATTGCCAATATGCTAGCAGCAGTAGGAGCTGCTCTCCATTTAGGTCTAGATTTAGATTGTATCGTAGCAGCACTACCAAAATTTCCCGGTGTACCTGGAAGGATGGAACGAGTCGAAATCCAGCCGAAACAGGAGATTAGTGTGATTGTCGATTATGCTCACACCCCAGATAGTTTACAGAATATGCTTACCGCAGCACGACCCTTTATTAAAGGTAAGATAATTTGTGTCTTTGGTTGTGGAGGCGATCGCGATCGCACCAAGCGTCCTCAAATGGGTAAAATTGCCGCAGAACTATCTGATGTGCCGGTGGTAACTTCCGATAACCCTCGTACAGAAGACCCAGAAAAAATCTTGCAGGATATTTTAGCAGGTATTCCTGCCACTATAGAACCAATAGTAATAAGCGATCGCGCCACTGCCATCCGCAACGCTATCTTACAGGCTCAGCCGGGAGATGGGGTGTTAATTGCCGGTAAAGGACATGAAGACTATCAAATTCTGGGTACTGAAAAAATCCACTTTGATGATCGAGAGCAAGCAAGAGAGGCTTTAGCTGAGCGATTTTAACCAACTTAGATTGAACGGGCAAGATGCCCGTTCCAAAGTTCCACAAGAGCACCAAGACTTAACCCTAATTAGCTCTTAGCCAATCCAAAATTGCTCTACCTATTGCTTGCCCACCCCTTGTACTCCAGTCAATGACATCAGGCACACGAACATGAATGAAATAAACCTCAGCTAGTACTGCAACTCAAACATCAGTGTCTTCTGCCCCACTCAACACTCCCAATCGCAGCCGGGGATTTCGCCCTCCTGCGATGCGGTCTCGTATACCTAATTCCGATGCAATTTCCGCACTCATCATTCTCGAGAGCATTAAATCTTCAGGGTCTGCTTTGCGATCATGAACGAGAACTTCTGCACCTTGAGCACGACCTGAAGCACTATTGTGGTGAATTGAGCAAAACACGTCGTATCCAGCGGCTCGCCTGCCAATGGTATAGAGACTTGCAACTGCATCCGTGACATCACAAGGTACACCAGCCCTCCTAATAATATTTTGCGCCGCTCTTGCTGCAATCACGTTCAGTTCATATTCGTTCTTTGAGTTGACACCGACTGCACCTGGGTCAAACGTACCACTTGGTAATGTACCGTGACCAATCTCAAGAAGAACGCCATTTTTTTGCCAAATTGCTTCCGTGTTGGAGTCCGGTGAAACCTTGAGAAGTTCTGATGCTTCTTCAAACAGACGTATCACTTTATCAACATATGCCTGCTTGGCTTCGGAATTGCCACCAATGTAACCAGCAAAGGCAATGAATTCTATGTACTCTTCAGGAGAAGCAATACTTGTACGCCATCCAGAATACACAGGTCGATCAATAAAAACCCAATACCCATCAACAGCATCTTGAAGGGTTTCAAACTTGCAGTAAATGTCTTCTACGCCATTACTTGCTGTATAGGTAACAGGAATTGCTATTGCTCTAATTTCAGGACGATACTTCATCCCAAAAGGATTACCGTGCAACTTGAACAAATCAGACGTACCTCGTCCCGACTCGAGGATAGCTTGGGCAAGCTGCGCTTTTTTTAAGTGCTGAAATTCAATCTCAGTGTTTTTAAGCTTCAGCACAAAGTCATTCCATTCAAAAGCCATACTTAATCCCCTTGACTGATTGCTGGCTGAAGAATCCGAATTTATCAGAGTCTGTTCATTATATGCTATAATATAGCATCCGCCAGAGTCATTAGGACATCAGATTAACATCTTTTATTATTTTGAGCTAAACTTATTGTCCTAACCGTTGTGGCGGTTGCTATAACTTCACGGCTGTGGTGGGCATTGCTTGTCTAACTTCCCTAGTAATTGCTCACATGTTGATAAGCAATGCCCACCCTATAACTAGGCTTTTATATGCAAGTAAATCCCTTGACAGTTGGACCAATTGTCGGAGCAACTAGTGCTAACTCTGTTCGTATTTGGGGACGAGGTAGACTCAAAATCACCCGACGCTTGAAGGATTCATCCCAGTTTGGTAACAGAATCTTTTCCTGGATACCCTTGGGGTTGCCCAATCAGGGTACTCTTGTCCCTAGAAGATGTTTCGGAGTTGCCAGGTTACGTCCTGTAGGTGCTTCTCAGTTTAGTGAGCCGAAATTCTTTAAAATGAGCCCTAACTTTGATATGACTGGAGTTATTGTCTTCAGTGATTTATTGCCTGAAACTGAATATGAGTATCAAATGGGTTGGTTTTTCTCGGAACTAGAACTAGAAGCGTTCGGTTCAGACTATGCTCTTGATTGGAGCCAAGCTAACCGGGCAAAATTCACCACTGCTTCTGCTGATAATCTCCGTGCTCGTGCCTTTATCTTTGGTTCCTGTCGCTATTTGTTGCGTTTATTTGGCGGTTCTTGGTTTGATGATCGAGGAGATAAGATCTTTAGAACAATACTTGAACAAATGAATGGGGGAGAAACTATCAACCAGCTGCTGATGCTTGGAGACCAGATTTATGCTGATGACTTGAATGTTGTGCAGGCTGATACTACACTAGATGAATACAATCGCCGCTATCAGGATGTATTTTCTCAGCCCTACATCAGGGAATTAATGAGTCGTGTTCCTACCTATATGACCCTTGATGATCATGAAATTGAAGATAACTGGCCATCAAATAGTTCCCAAAAGGATTGGGTAACTAAGTACCCAGCAGCAATTCACTCCTATCTCACCTATCAACTTAGTCATAGTCCTCTATTTGCAGTATCCGGTAATCGGATTACTGGTGTAGCGACAAAGCTTTGGTATAATTACAGTGACGGTTGTAGTGATTTTTTTGTTACAGATACCAGAACTGAGCGTTATCTGAGTCAAAACCTACCAGAGAGAGAAATCATCAGTACCGAACAGTTATCAGCTCTGAAGGAGTGGCTGGCTAATGACTCAGGTAGAGTCAAGTTTGTGGTTTCAGCAGTGCCATTTTTTCCAGATTTAAAATCGGGTAGTGAGGATAAATGGGCAGGGTTTCCTCAGCAAAGGACTGAGATTCTGGAGTTGATTCGACAGGAGCACATCAAGCGAGTGGTCTTCCTCTCAGGAGATGTACATGCTTCCATGTCAGCAGAATTAGTCAGTCCCGATGACCCGGATTTTAAGATAATTTCAATTATTTCTTCTTCTTTCTTTTGGCCTTATCCCCATCCTCAAGCTCTGTCTTTTATTTTAAGTGGTAAGCTACCCACTACATCAGAAGTAAGCTATGAGGTGGTCAATGCTGATTATGTCTGGTCAACAGATAATTTTACGCGAGTTACAACTGACCTCAATAGCTTACAGGTTCAGGTGTTTTCTCGCAAAGGTGAATTGCTTAGTACCAGACTACATTCCTTTTTTTGATACTCATTGCGAATCCAGTTTTCGTAGGTTGGGTTAGCTTTCTTCATAACCCAACACAAATGCCCTTGGGTGTTCGGTTATCCTGAGAGAAGACTTGGGCTTGTATTGATTCAATTCTAAAATCTAAAATCTAAAATCTAAAACCTGTAGTGTGATACTGGAGGACGCCGAATGTGGGCTATATTACTAGACGCTTGTTCAACTTACTACCTGTACTACTAGGAATTACTCTCTTAGTTTTCTGTTTCTTGCACTTAATTCCCGGTGATCCAGCAGTAGTAATGCTGGGAGAGAGAGCTACTCCTGAACAAGTGGAGCTCCTTAGAGAAAGGATGGGTTTGAATGAACCCCTACCCTTACAGTATCTAGCTTTTCTCTGGAATTTGCTGCGTTGGGAATTTGGCACTAGCATTATCAGCGGTATTCCCATAACCGAGGAAATTCAGACCCGCTGGCCTGCTACTTTTGAGTTATCCTTAGTGGCAATGTTAATCGCGATCGCGTTGGGTATTTCTACTGGAGTCTTGGCAGCAGTGCGGAAAAATAGTCCCTGGGATAACCTAACTATGAGTGGCTCTCTTTTGGGTGTCTCCATGCCAGTCTACTGGCTGGGACTGCTTCTTATCTATTTGTTTGCTGTTAACTTAAACTGGCTGCCTCCCAGTGGACGCATCAGTGTTGAGGTAGGATTGAATTTCCAACCAATTACTGGCTTTTATTTGTTGGATACCCTACTCCAGGGAAATATGACAGCCTTGATGGATGTACTGGCTCACCTGATTTTACCAGCACTGACCCTGAGTACAATTCCTCTGGCTATCCTGGCTCGCATTACCCGCAGCGCCATGCTAGAGGTACTCTCACAAGACTACATCCGCACGGCAAGAGCCAAGGGGGTTTTGGAACGGTGGGTAATTTTGAAACATGCCTTGAAAAATGCCCTGTTACCAGTAGTAACCATTATTGGTTTACAGTTTGGTAAACTCCTTGGTGGAGCTATCCTCACAGAAACAATTTTCTCTTGGCCAGGAATTGGCTCCTGGATTTACGAAGGGATTTTAGCACGGGATTATCCTGTGGTACAAGGGGGCGTAGTTTTTGTCGCTGTAGCTTTTGTACTCATCAATCTGTTGGTAGATATCTCTTACGCTTTTCTAGACCCCAGAATTCAGTATTTTCGCCACCATGCATGAAAATCAATCTCCCCGCGTCCCCGCGTCCCCGCGTCTCCGCGTCTATCTTTCCAGAATTGCTGTAGTAGGTTTTTTGTTAGTCCTAGTGGGAGTTGGGGCAGTACCTGGTTACTGGAAGGGAAACTGGCCTTGGGCAAAGCTACCATCAGTAACGAACCTTAAGCAAATCAAAGCTATCCGCAACCAAGGACTGGAGATTCCTGATTGGCAAACCTTAGAACAGATAACCTTGAGTATTGGTGGTAATAAATGGTCTTTTCAGACAATCCAGCAAGACAAGCAAAAACCAGTGATTCTGCTGCTACTTCCCCAAAATGGTCCTAAGTCACAACCACAGGTTGAGTGGGCAGATATCAACGGATTTTTTCAAACCTACGCCAGAAGACAAATAAATGGGAAATGGAAGACAGATTCCTACACCAAACTCTTGTTTACTGCTGAAACCTCAGAACCGACAACCTCGATGGCTCAGGTAAGAGCACGTTTATTTCGCGCCTGGAATGGACAGCAGACTTTTGCGATGGTGCAATGGTATGCTTCACCAGAAGGAGGTTATTCTGTTCCCAGCCATTGGTTTTGGAGTGATCAACTTGCTCAGTTGCGTCGTAGAAGAGTACCTTGGGTTGCGGTTTGCTTTCAAATCCCCATTGAACCTTTAGGTAAAATTGAAGAGTCATTACCAAAAGCAGAATCTCTAGGAAAATTGATTCAGTCAACTCTGATGACCGGTCCTTTTGCTGGGAGACCAAGGGAAGAGTAATGAGTGTCTGATGGCGAATTCAAAGTTTGCCTCGCTTCGCTTACCATGCTACGCAAACAAAGTTCAAAATTGATGGAATAAATAAACTCTTGACTTATTACTTATTACTTATTACTTATTACTTATGAGAATCTCCTACATTCTACATTCTACATTCTGCATTCTACATTCTACATTCTACATTCTGCCTTCTGCCTTCTGCCTTCTGCCTTCCAACAGCTATGCTCAAGTGCCGGTTTTTTCTTCTGATGAACCGTTTAATCCTAATAACTTGGACTTTGATAATCCCATTCCGCCTCTGGGTTACCCAGAACAACCACCTCGCAATAGTTCACCCTCTGAGTTTAATCTCTACCGCCTAGGAATAGGAGATTCGATTCAAGTACAGATACTCAACTTTCCCGATCTCAGTTTTCAAGATGATGTTGATCTTGGAGGAGATATCTTAATCCCGTTGGTAGGGAAAGTACCAGTATTAGGACTGACCTTAGCACAAGTTAAACAAAAAATTGAGGCTAGCTTGAATGAATTTGTGGTAGATCCTCAAGCGATCGTCGCACTAGCAGGTTTGCGTCCAGCTAAGGTAACAATGACGGGAGAGGTAGTTCAACCAGGTTATTATACACTCCCTGCGGGGACGATACTCCCTGATGCCCTACAACAGGCTGGTGGTACGACAACTGAAGCTGACTTACGAACTATTGTTGTGCGTCGTCGTTTACCAGATAATTCCATTATCGAGCAACAGTTTGACTTGTTTAGTGCCCTGCAAAATGGGACAAGTGTACCGGATTTGCGCCTTCAGGATGGTGATGCGGTGATTGTGTTGAAGATCGAGGTTGGCACAACTAATGATTATGACCGTACCCTAATTTCTCGCTCTAATGTTTCTCAGCAGCAAATCAATATCCGGGTTTTGAGCTACGCTAATGAGAGAATCGGTAACGTAAATTTGCCTAATGGTAGTACCTTTGTTGATGCTTTAACCGCGATCTCTCCTAATCCTGATGGAGTTAAGATCGATGCTATTGCCCTAATTCGTTTTGATCCAGAAACTGGTAGAGCTGTTACCCAACAACTAAATGGCAAAGCTGCTCTTGTGGGTGATGTTTCCCAAGATGTTCCACTCCAAGATAACGATGTGATCATTGTTGGTCGTAACCTCATTGGTCAGCTTAATTTTGCCCTTAATTTTATTACTCAACCCTTTGCCAATATCTTTAGTTTCATCAGGTTTTTTGATGTTTTCAATTGAAATGTTGTTGGTTGTTGGTTGTTGGTTATTTGTTATTTGTTATTTGTTATTTGTTATCGGGGGTAGAATAAGCGGATTTGGTATGAGATCCCCGACTTCTCGGTTGAAGAGGTTTAACTAACGGGACAAACCGAAAAAAGAAGTCGGGGATCTGCCGCAATCGAGAGGGGAATTAATCTAAACGGAAAAATAGATCGCTCCGTTGAATGCCATTATCGATACCGTAACTACTAAGACTAAGTGATCGCAAATGCTCAAATAAGGGTTCTCCTACTAAATCCAATACTCGCACGATTGGTAACTGTTCCTTGAGAAAAGTTTCACTTTTTTGCCAGTCGATATACAAGTAGCCGTCATTGGGATGAGGTAATGGGGCAATCGCTTCTTGGAAGTTCTTATTGTTTAACAGAGAATTGACTCTTCCCCCTAATGCTTGATCCATGGCATCAACTGAACTGCTGAAAATCTCGTAATCTCCTACTGCTGCGTGAACTCCATACACTTGTGCCTCTAACCTCATCAAGCGGTTTTTTTTACCAGCTCCTTTCGCAGATGTTGTCAATTTTGTCCAGACAGTAATAGTTTGTTCCCCTAAAGGCAGAATCCCGACACTCAGTCCCTGTTGTTTGGCAAGATTGTCTAAATACTCGATCGACTCAATATCTTTTTCTTTATCGGTTTTTTCGACAACAAAAAGCCAATCTGGATTAGCTTTATCGGTACGAGACAACTGTGAGATCGCATATTCTCCTTCTACCCAACTGAAAATATCCTGAGGTAGTTCCACCTTCAAATTAGACTGTAAACGGGTAAGGGATTGGTTGAGGAGTGTTTTGAGCAGTTCATCCCTTGCGACTCCTGTAGACAGACGATCCCAAAATTGGTTTAAGTCAGTACCGGCAACAGCTAAAGCACTGGTAGCTGGAATATATTCTAGAGCCTTGACTGGCTCCTCTAGGACTGGATTGAGACTGAGATCACTTGGCTGGATACCAAGTAAAGCGGTTTGTGCGAGTAACCCCTGACGATTCAAAGTCAGAGCAATACCTAGAGTCTCGGAACTCTGCAAGCTATCTTGTACTGGGGTTGGTTGATGGGAAATCCAAGCCCCTAAAGCGGGGATATTGACAAAGCCAAGACCAATTCTTGGTCCGGTGAGGGTCTGTAATGTTTGTTGGTAAATAGCATTATTATCTAAACTAAGATTGGCCGCTTGGACATTATTAATGGCAGTTTTCAATACTTTGGGATGATTAGCAAATAAGACAAAGCGCTCGCCTACTACGGCACTGGTTAAGGTTTCTGGTATGTTGCTGGGGTTAGTAGCGATAGTCGATGCTGCCACTGTTCCTAAAGGACGGCGGTAAATCAGGTTAACACCTTTGTACTGTTCAAAAGCAATATCTACAGTACCAGCGATTGCTTGCTTGGAATAAAACAGTTGCAAAAACTCCCGCGCCTTTTCTGCATCTTTGGTGGTAACAGCTAGCAAGTACCCAGGTTGCAGGCTATTTTCTGGGTTGCGGTCATAGTCTAAGGAGATTACCGCTAGAGTTATTTCATCCCCTAGCCAAGGTTGGATATCTCGTCGATAGTCTAAATCAACACTGGTATTTGCCAGCAGACTATTTTCCAGTTGGTTCAATTGAGCACGGGATTGCCGTCGATTCAAGGGATAAGCTACTAGTTGCCGAAATTCCTCCAAACGATCCGGATGTACCATCAATGAGGTCATTACTGATGATTGTTTCGGCACAAAGATGGCAGCAGTCGGTTTGCTCAGAGGCATTTCTTCGAGTAAATTCAGTGGATTCTGGGAAGTTAACCAGAAAAAGCCCCACCCAGCACTCAGCAGGAGTACAATAACGATGGCAACCAGGCTATAAAATAACGAGCGTAACTTCATGATGGTTCCGACGGCAATCGCTTATATTCATACCCCATAGTACCTCAGCAACGACTTTTGCAAATTGTTAAATTGTTAAATTGTTAAATTGTTAAATTGAATAGTTCCCAGCTTTCCCTTCAACCTTCGACCTTTGCCCACCCTAGGAGAGCTACAAGTGCTACTCAGTCTTCTGAGTATTACTTAGGTGGCAATGAGATGATACAATTTCCCTAGATTTTACTCTGTAGGGCAAAAAACAATTGAGGAGGTTAAATTATGCTTACGGAACTGCAAACGAAAAAGTGGACGCGGCTTTTTCAGGTTTATGATGCCAATGGGAATGGCGTGGTGGACAAAAACGATTTTGAGGCAATCTTCCAAAATGTTGCCGAAGCGCGTAACTTAACTTCTGGCTCATCATCATACGAGCAGCTCCATGCTAAATTTATCGAAGACTGGGAGCATTTGCAAAAGGATGCAGATAAAAACAATGATGGCACAGTAGAACTAGCAGAGTGGCTTGAGCATGGTGACCACCGTATCAATAGCCCAGATATGTATCAAACGGTGATTGACCTTGCTAATCAGATATTCGAGCTATTAGATTTAAATGGAAATGGAACTATTAGTCTTGAAGAATACAAAATATTTTATCGGAGTTGGCGGATTCCTGAGGAATTAGCAGCAGAAGTTTTTCCTAAGTTAGATCTCAATGGTGATGGAAACCTTAGTAAAGACGAGTTTGTCGAATTAGTCAGGCAATTCCATCACAGTGATGACCCAAGTAACCCAGGAAACTGGTTGTTTGGATCCTATTAATACTAGTGCAGCTAGCCAGAATTCTTTGAGCATCTCAAGAGAGAGAAAGAAGACAAGGAAGACAAGGGGGACAAGGAGATTTTAGCTGTTCAGTTATTTCCGCCTTGCTACGCTAGAGTATCGGTCTAGAAACCGGTTTTTTTGGAAAAAGTCCTGATATTTCGTCGTTATTTTTGCAAGAAACCCGGTTTCTAGGAATACTCTCTCTGGCTCTCTAGTTAAGCTAAGATGCATTTGAAAGATAATGAAAGCGAGAGTTTTGGCTCAGGAAGAGGAGATAATTGAAGCAAAAAAAATAGCTTATGAAGTTCTGGTTAAAGAACTAAAATGGGAACTGCGAGCAGATAATCCCAGTGGTTTACACGTTAAAAATCTTCCACAAGGTAAGATGTTATGCGATGACTATGATCAAGTTGCAACTTGGTTAGGAGTTTTTGACCAGAATACATTAGTGGGATGCCTGAGAGTTTGCAGTAGATTTCAGGGTAAATTTGAGCTAGAACGCTATCATGAGTTATTGGACTTTATTAAACAAGATCCATTGGCGATCGAAGGAAATAGGTTAGCAGTTCGGAAAGATTACAGGCAGTCTACAGCTGTTTTGATGCTGTTCAGAATACTCTATAAAGATTTATTGTCTAACAAAGGTGGTTATTGTTTTGGAACGGGTTTTTTCCCAAATCCTGGTAAACTGTATGTCAATAAATTTGGGATGAAAAAGCATGAAATACCATTTCGCTATCACCCAGAAGATAGCCAAGAAGTTTATCTTTACTATATTAATGGTTACGACCGATCCAAGTTAAGAGAAATGATTTCCAAGTTTGAAACATTATTAAAAGAGAGGTAGCGAGCTACCTCTCTTGTCACATTAATATCAGGGTATTGTAGCCAGCAGCCTTTTAGTACCTACGGTTGGTACCTGGCTTGTAGACAATGAAGCTGAGAACTTGACATTGCTTCACGTTATCGAAACCAACAACGCGGATATAGCAGTCGCGGTATTCGGAACGACACTCGTCTACTTCTCCTAATACTTCTTTGGAAGTGCGAGCATGGAACAAGGGTAGTTTCCACAATGTCCAATAGTGCTGTTCTGGTTCAGAAGACTCGCTGAACTCGATGGCTGGGATGAAACCCTGCTCTAAAATGTAGTCTACTTGCCTGGTGATCTGGGAATCGCTCAGGGGTGGCAAGTAGGAAAGGGTTTCGTAACGACGTTCTTTAGGTAATGTTTGCATGGTTAATGCTTAGGTTGTGTTGCAATATTAGGTGTGCAATTGGCGGTAATCAGCCGCATCGGTTTCACCTTCTCATATCATGTCGGCATAATTGCCCATGATAAAAACTTCTGGTGCGTCTGGTGCGTCTGGTGCGTCAGTCGTAACTGTGGGCTTTCAGGCTGATATGATATCAGGCTTCCGTATCAGTTTGCTGTTCAGGAGGAGTTGGGGGTTCAGGAATGGTAAGTTGCGTAATGCGTTCTAAATGCCGACGCCGATGTTCCATGTTCGACTGCTGAATACCAGTGCAAACCATTTCTGGTAAGAAGTCGGTCACTTCCTCCGCCAAATGTTGTCGCACAGTCATGATCCGAAAGGCCAGATCCTGTTTCACCCGAAGCAATTCCTCTAGATAAGCATCTCCATCTTGGATGCTGTGCCGAGAGGAGAAGGAATTTAACCAAAATGCTCGGGGAGGGTCTGTTTCTCTCAATTGATCCAGGACAACCCGCAGTGCTTGATAGGTGAGGTAACTAATCAACGTCTTGGCAGTGTCTTTAGCAACTCGTTTTAGATCCATCTTCTGACCCGGTGCCCTTTGCTGTATCAAGTATTAAGGGTGGAGAGGGAGCATTCAGCATTCAGCTTACTCCCTACTTCACACTTTACATTGTCTCAGACGGTATCAATCGCCTCGAACTCGAACTTGATTTCCTTCCACAGTTCGCAAGCAACTGCTAGATCTGGGCTCCACTTGCAGGCTTCGCGGATGATATCGCCACCTTCGCGCATCAGGTTGCGGCCTTCGTTACGCGCTTGGATGCAGGCTTCTAAAGCGACGCGGTTGGCTGTAGCACCAGGAGCATTACCCCAAGGGTGACCTAGGGTACCACCACCGAATTGTAGGCAGGAATCATCACCAAAGATCTCTACCAGCGCTGGCATGTGCCAAACGTGGATACCACCGGAAGCTACCGGCATGACACCAGGCATGGATGCCCAGTCTTGGGTGAAGTAAATTCCCCGTTCCCGGTCCTGCTCAACGTGGTCTTCCCGCATTAGGTCAACAAAACCCATGGTGATGCCTTTCTCACCTTCGAGCTTACCAACTACAGTACCGGAGTGGAGGTGGTCACCACCAGACATCCGCAAGCACTTGGCGAGCACCCGGAAGTGGATGCCGTGGATCTTCTGACGGTCGATTACCGCGTGCATCGCACGGTGGATGTGCAGTAGCACACCGTTGCTACGACACCACCGGGCTAAGCTGGTGTTAGCGGTGAAACCACCGGTGAGGTAGTCGTGCATGATGATTGGTGTGCCGATTTCCTTGGCAAACTCGGCACGCTCCATCATTTGTTCAAAGGTGGGAGCGGTTACATTAAGGTAGTGACCTTTAATTTCACCGGTTTCTGCTTGGGCTTTCTCAATAGCTTCTTGAACAAAGAGGAAGCGATCGCGCCAGCGCATGAAGGGCTGAGAGTTGATGTTTTCGTCGTCTTTGGTGAAGTCTAGACCACCCCGTAGACATTCGTAAACTGCACGACCGTAGTTTTTAGCAGATAGACCAAGCTTAGGCTTAATTGTGCAACCTAGCAGGGGACGACCATACTTGTTCAACTTATCCCGCTCTACGGTGATTCCGTGGGGTGGGCCTTGGAAGGTCTTGAGGTAGGCAATGGGAATCCGCATGTCTTCCAAACGGAGAGCACGCAGGGCTTTGAAACCAAACACGTTACCTACGATTGAGGTCAACATGTTGGTGACAGAACCCTCTTCAAACAGATCTAATGGATAGGCAACAAAAGCGATGTATTGGTTGTCTTCCCCTGGAACTGACTCAATATCGTAGCAACGACCTTTGTAACGATCAAGGTCTGTGAGCAAGTCTGTCCATACTGTAGTCCAGGTACCAGTAGAAGACTCAGCTGCTACTGCTGCACCAGCTTCTTCAGGAGGAACCCCAGGCTGGGGGGTCATGCGAAAAGCTGCGAGGATATCCGTATCCTTAGGAGTGTAATCCGGAGTGTAATAAGTTAATTTATAATCCTTTACCCCGGCCTCGTACCCAGCTTTCGACTGAGTTTTAGTTGATGAATAAGCCATGCTTTTCTTCCTTGAAGACACAATAATGTTGCGACAGTTTAAGTCGATTTGCTTGTGTTGTAGATTTTTGGGAATCAGAACTAAAATCTTGTCAAAAGCTGCTAAAATTAGCCTTTTACTGGATGCAACACCACACCCTTCTTTCCCCTTTCTTGGCTTTTGCCTGGGAATACCACGGACAGGTTAAATTGACAACAAAATATCTAAAATAGATAATTTTGCTGCCCACAAACCTTGCATCCTAGGTAATACATTATTTCTTAATCATTTTGTTACTATATCAGGAATTGGATAAGTGCAACTTCAAATATTCTTGAGAATTGTATAAGTTTATTTTATGTATTATTAACAATTGCAACCATTAATTAAGTTTTATTAAACAAGAGTAGAAATCAGGAGCAATGTGATGGTATATTTACCCGCCCGTATTGGTTTAATAGTGAGTATCACCTTACTATGGTTCCACTTGCCACTGTACAGAATTGGAGCATTGGCGCAGAGTAACCAGGAGTTACCATTACCCAGATACGTAGGTGATCCACCACCTCCTGGAGGTGATCCTGTACCACCTAATCGCATCCGGCAAGAAGCAGAACCCCTACCCGCCGATTTTCGGGTGAGTGCCCTGCAACCGGACTATACTGGTAACCTCTGGATTGGTTCCTGGCTGGGGTTAGCGAGGATCAACCCCAATACGGGTAAAGTATTGGCTCGCTTTAGTTTGCCTAACTATACAATTGGTGCTTTAGCTCAAGATCGAGTAGGCAGGATTTGGGTAGGAACTTATGAAGGAGTGGTGCGGGTAGACCCCCGCAGCGATGAAGTTACCGCCTACAATTTCACCTTACCCTCCAACCGGGTATTATCCCTATTAACTGATCGTCGAGGTTATCTTTGGGTAGGAAGTGATCGCGGTTTGACTCTGATTAGTCCGGATCAAGGATTATTGATGACTACATTGCAAGAACTACCGGGAGTTAGTGCCAATGCTTTAACCTTGGACGAGGAAGGACAACTGTGGGTAGGCACTCTTCAAGGATTGGTACGAGTAGATACTGCCAGTGCTCTGATTATCGGTCGCATTACTAATCTACCGGGTACTATAGTGCAAACCCTAGCCCTGGATCGACAAGGAATGCTTTGGGTAGGAACTCCCAACAGTTTACTAGTTATTGACCCTTTAACTCGAGAAGTGTTGCGTTCGGTTACTCCTATGAGAGGACGCAATGTGATGTCTATCAGCTTTGCTCAAGATAATAGTGTGTGGGTTGGTACAGATAACGGCTTGTTTAAACTCAATCCTTATAATGGAGCAGTGTTAGGTCAGGCTGGCAGCTTACCTTCTAATAATATCCTTTCCANCTAAATCCGCTTCTGTCAAAGGCTTAGGCAAATTGTGATATTGTGCTTTTAAAAGCGGATTTGGTATCAGATAATGGTACAATACCGCCATTGCTAACCCAGAAACCTTCATCTGCCTGAGATATTAGTTTGTGATGGGTTCCACCCAACGGACCAAAAATTATTACCAACTTACCTAAACCCTGTAAATCATGGACTAAAGGGATAAATCCTTTAACCATTGAGCTTGACGAGGATTTTGACATTTTCAAAATCCCAATAAATAGCTACTAAGGGTTGTGAGGAATTAGTTTGATTTAGCATTGCTAAAAATGACGTCATTTTTAGATTATCATTTCTAGACTCCAGTAGCTTCACATATCTTACCAGCATTAACTAAATTAGTGAAAAATATTTCTAGATCTGTCTTTTGCAGTTCTGAGTTAGCCAGAATCAAGCGAATCATGATCTTACCTTGATAACGAGCATAATTGACAAAAGCTTCCCCTGAATGAATTAAGCGCTTGCGTATTGCTAGATTCAGCTTATCTACAGCCGTATCATCAAGCTGATTTCCTTGGGGAAGATAGCGGAAGCAAATATTCACAAATTGAGGTTCAGCAATCAATTCCAAATGCTCACAACTGCGGATATACTCAGTCGCATAATTAGCTAGCTCGAATAAACTATCTATCTGCTGCTCATAACCTTTAGAGCCATAGTACTGCCAACAGAGCCAAAATTTAAGTGCATCTACTTTCCGACCACATTGTAAGGACATTTGACCTAAATTATAGGCATTGTGCTCATCATTATGAAATAAATAGTCTGTACCTCCACCAGAACAAGCTTTTTGCAAAGTACCTCGATTCTTCACTAAAATAGCCGAACAAATCAAAGGGACTCCCATTAACTTATGAGCATCCCAAGTAAAAGAATCAACAAACTCACTTCCCGCTAATAAATGTTTGTGTTTGGCACTAAATAAAACAGGAGCCCCCCAAGCACCATCTACATGCAGCCACAGGCCATATCTTCTGGTAATTTCAGCAATCTCAGGTACAGAGTCAAAAGCACCTAAAACTGTAGTTCCAGCAGTTGCACCAACAAAGAAAGGTGTTTTCCTCTCTGATACACTCTGTTGAATAGCAATATCTAAAGCTTTAGGAATCATTTTCCCCTCCGCATCAGAGTTAACCTTGACTAAATTTTCTAGACCAATTCCCATCAAATTAGCAGCTTTGCCATAAGAATAATGAGCCTGCTCTGAGACAAAGGCAACTAACCGATGATGACCCAATCCCTTCAATTTAGCTTCAGGTAAAACTTTATGTCGTCCACAGAGCATACCGAGCAGATTAGCATTACTGCCTCCGGTTACTAGCAAACCTTCACCTTGTTCAAACCCCACTAAACTGCTCAAATTTTTCATCAAGGCTATTTCCATCAGTGTGGCTACCGGTGCGACATCATAGGTGTGCATAGTAGTATTAGTGGCAGTAGTGACCATCTCTGCTAAAATTCCCGGAATATTAGAGCCACTGAAGAGTAAATTAAAAAATTGGGTGCTACCGGTTCTGACACTATAGTTCAAGTAAGATTTGACTGTAGGAATTAATTCTTCTAAAGTAACCCCCTCCTCTGGTAAAGTTAAATCGAGCTTTTCTTGGAGAACATCGGGAGTTTGATAATTAACGACTTTTGTATCTGGATGCCAATTACCTTCTAGATATTCGAGAATGAGGGCAACTGCTTGATTCAGTGTTGTTTGAGTATCTTTCATCAATCAAAAAGAGAAGGTTGTGGGAGAAATTCGGCTAAACCCAAATAGCGAACTCCTTGGGGGGTAATTTCAAAGCGGCAGGGTAGAACTTTAATACCTTGGGCAATAGCATCACGCAACAGCTCACCGTAGACTGCATCGTAAGGATCACCAGGAGCAAAGTGAGAACAGTCACCTCGATTAATAAAATAGAGCATCACTGCTTGTGCTTGGGGAAGTAATCCTGTTAGTTCTCGCAGGTGTTTTTGTCCACGAGTGGTTACTGTATCTGGAAATAATGCTAACTTACCTTGAGCTAGAGTAGCACTTTTGACTTCCACATAGATAGGAACATCTGAGGCATTGTCCTCAGTTTCCCCCAAAGTGCGATCGCGACTCAATAGAAAATCCACCCGGCTCTTGTTGGCTTGGCCGTAGGCAACTTCTGTACGGATGGTATGATAGCTGTGGGCTAATTCCGGAATCAGGTGCTGTTCCAAGGCTAATTTAATCACCCGATTGGGTAAACCAGTATTGATTCCTACCCAGGTTGGTTGAGTATCATTGACCTGGATCATCTCCCAAGTATAGGGCAACTTCCGTTTTGGGTTGTCACTACGAGAAACCTGTACTGGACTACCAGGAGTACAGACGCCGATCATCGGACCGGTATTGGCACAGTGAGCCGTAATTACTTCTCCAGATTGCAGCTGAATATCAGCCAGAAAGCGCTTGTAGCGTTTGACAAGAGTTCCAGCTTCTAGGGGTGGGTAACGGTAAATCCAATCTGGCATAACGAGTAATGAGTAATGAGTAATGAGTAATGAGTAATGAGGTCAACTCCCTGCTCCCTACTCCCTACAATGAACTAAGATAGACAAAAATTACAGACAAAGATTTCCTACAGTTATGGCAGAAGAAACTAAACCTAATCCCAAACCAGAAGAAGCGCAGACTTCTCCTAATACTGCTCCTGAGGAGCCAGCTGCCAAACAGCCTGTCGGGGACAAGCCAGCTGCTAAGGGAGCCAAAGCTAAGAAAGCAAAACCACCAGCAGTTGAAAATAAACCCTTTAACGAGTTTATCGAACAGGAGTACTTACCAGCTTTACAGACTGCTTTTGCCAAACAAGGAATTAGTGATATAAGTGTGACTTTTGTCAAGGAAAAAATCCAGATTCCTGGAATGAGTCCCACTGAAGACTGCTGGCAGGTTAAGGGTAACTGGAACCAGGGACAGCGTCAATTCAACGTATATTTTCCCGATGAGGATATCAAAAAGCGGAAGGCTTTCTCCTCCTCTGCCAATGGTGTCAAACCGAGTACCATCGAGTCTTTCATGATTGATGAGCGGAAAGTGACACTAGACCTAATGGTGTTTTACACTATCCAACGGCTTAATGCTCAGAAGTGGTTAGCGTGGAATTGAGATGGAATCCTCACCCCAAACCCCTCTCCTCTTAGGAGAGGGGCTTTCCGCCCCCCCATTCCCCATTCCCAAACAACAAACAACGAACAACAAACAACGAACAACAAACAACAAACAACAAATAACAATTCTTAACCTTAATTGGGTCTTGCACTCACCTAGACCTTGGTACACTCAGAACACTGCTTCTGAATGGGCGTACTCAAAAACAACTGTATATTGCTACACCAGACCACCGAACAATCGTAAGCTAAAGATCAAAAGCAACTTGTGATATGGTAAACTCTCTGAAAAAACCAACCTTTGAGGAAATACGACCAGGGGTGAAAGCACCGGCGCAGGAAACTTTGCTGACGCCTCGGTTCTACACCACTGACTTTGAGGCAATGGCCAAGATGGATATCTCGCCCAATGAGGACGAGTTGCTGGCTATCCTCGAAGAGTTCCGCACTGACTACAATCGCCACCACTTTGTCCGGGATGAGGAGTTTAAACAGTCCTGGGAGCATATTGATGGGGAAAAGCGGCAGTTGTTTATTGAGTTTCTGGAACGTTCCTGTACGGCAGAATTTTCTGGTTTCTTGCTCTACAAGGAATTGGGACGTCGTTTAAAAAACAAAAATCCGGTTTTGGCAGAGTGCTTCACCCTCATGTCTCGTGATGAGGCACGGCACGCTGGTTTCCTGAACAAGGCAATGTCAGATTTCAATCTGGAACTGGATTTGGGATTCCTGACTAAGAGTAAAAAATACACCTTCTTTGAGCCGAAGTTTATCTTCTATGCTACTTACTTGTCAGAGAAGATTGGCTATTGGCGCTATATCACCATTTATCGACATTTAGAAGCTCATCCTGAGGATCGGATTTATCCGATTTTCCGCTTCTTTGAAAACTGGTGTCAGGATGAAAACCGCCACGGTGACTTCTTTGATGCCATCATGAAGGCACAGCCTAAGTGTTTGAATGACTGGCAGGCCAAACTCTGGTGTCGTTTCTTCTTGTTGTCGGTGTTTGCCACAATGTATCTCAATGACATCCAGCGTTCTGGTTTTTATGCTTCGATTGGTTTAAATGCTCGTGATTATGATAAACATGTGATCGAGAAGACCAATGAAACTTCGGGACGGGTATTCCCGGTTATTCTGGATGTAGAAAAGCCAGAATTCTACGAACGTCTGGAAGTCTGTGTCAAGAACAATGAGCAATTGAGAGCGATCGTTGCTTCTAAAACTCCCAAGGTCTTACAATTATTCCAGAAGTTGCCCTACTACCTTTCCAATGGTTGGCAGTTACTGCGGCTGTACCTGATGAAGCCGATTGATATGACTGTCAAGCAAGGGGTTGTTTACTAAGTTTTACTCCGCTAATTACGTAAGTTGCTAGTTACAAGTATCAGCGTGTTGAGATCCCCCCTAACCCCCCTTGTTAAGGGGGGGACTGGATTTAAAGTCCTCCGTGGAACTAAAAGCGTAGCATCCTCTGGCTTCCCCCTTATTAAGGGGGACGGGAGGGGGATCAAAGGGGGATCAAAGGGGGATCTAAAAAGATTAAGCGATTATAACTAGCAACTTGGGTTAATTGTTATTGTTGACGGTTCTACTAATGAGTAGAACCGTTTTTTTGATGCAGGTTTCATTAGTGATATCAAATCCGGTATATATAAACCCGTTATATCGTTTCCGGTAGCATTGGAATGATATATTGTTGATGATGTCATCTGAAATCGTAATGACGGTGTGCTATATAATTCCGATGCAGCCGGATTTGATATTATATCATGTTCGGTTGAATACTTACACTATCGTTGTAACAAGGCAGAAGGCTCCAGGGCAGAGGGCAGAAGGGAAGGAAGAAGGTTGCAAGTTAGAAAGGAATTATAACTGTTTATCCGAACTTGATATTATATCTGACCCTGTAGAGACGTTGCATGCAACGTCTCTACAGGGTCGCCATCAATTAGTGATGGCTTTGACTAGAATACGTAGGAGGTGTTCTAAATCAGCAGGTACGCGGTAGAGATCAAGATCTTGAGTCACTTCACGAGACTGGCAATTAAATTGTCCAAACTGCCATATATTTCCCGTGGAAATAGCACCTTGCAAGATGGTTTGCTCCGATTCCATCCATTGCTCCAGGGCCATCAATTCGACTGCGAGTTGTACAAAACCTCGTTCTAAATCTTCTTTTTTGGCTTCTATCACTAGAAAGATTTGCTGGTTTTGCAACAGGTAATCTAAGGAGCCTTTGAGCTGGTTACTGACGGCTACAGGATACTCAACATTGAGGGTAGCTTGGGTGTAGTGCAGCACATCGGTTAATACCGGAGCAATGAGAAATTCCCGACGAGCCATTTCGCTGGTGAGACTGAGGCGAGGTAGACTTTCTTCAATGCGGGTTGTAAGATCCGTTAAGCGATCGAGACTACCTTGATATTGGGGTAATTGCAAGGAACGGCGTTGCAGGGAAACATTGAAATAGGCGAGGATATCTTGGGGGGCAAAGTTGAGCTTAGAGTAATCGGCAAAGCTGTAGGATTGCTCAGGTTGGATAATCGCTGCTCTGGACATGGTTTTGAATTGAGAATTGGGAATTGGGAATTGGGAATTGGGAATTGGGAATTGGGAATTGGGAATTGGGAATTGGGAATTGGGAATTGGGAATTGATAGAACCTCCATGCTTCATCCTAAGGGTGAATGCAATAAAGGGCGTATGCAATAAAGGGCGTATGCAATAAAGGGCGTATGCAATAAAGGGCGTATGCAATACGCCCCTACAATAATGTTTCCTCTTCCCCAGATTGACGGTAGGGGCGCAATGCTTGCGCCCTCAATGCTTGCTAAGTCCTCTTCTAAACCTAACTCTTGTTGCAAATCAACAGCTTTGCGAAAATACTCAATTGCCAGTGCTTGTTCCTGCTGGTAATCCTGGAACTCACCCCGTTGCAATCTTCTGCGATAAATTTGTCCTACTCTGGGGTATAAAGTAGCCAGACTGGGGTCTTTTACTCCCTTGTACTCCTCTGTCTGCTTAATCAAATTTTGCAAGTCTTCTATCGGTAGTAAATAGGGATTATCATCTTCATCATTATCAAACCATTCCCTACTAACCAAAAAACGGCGGATTGGTTCGAGTTCCCGCTTAGAGATTGCCGCAGTCTTTTGCGAGGGAAAGCGAAATACCCCATTGCGCCAACTCCAAAAATCTGGAGCTTTTTTGCTCAAGTTGACCAAAATTTGCTGAGTAACCCACAGCACGATTGGATAAGGAAACTGGCGCAAGGCTTCCCTTGTCCACTGTAAGTAACCGAAGAAAATCTCCTGTTCTGAGCGTTCTTGATTTCGTCTGATAAAGAACAGTTTTTCTGCACCTGTTACTGTCAATACTGCTCTTCCCCCCTGACGCAGGTACTCATGTTTTGCTACTAGTTGAGCAAGGGTAGCCCTCAAACTAGGTTCTCCCCGGGGTAAAGTTACCCGATATGCACGAATATCTGGAGCTAGTTCTGCCTCGTAACGGGCAATAATTTCCTCTCGATAATTGATATCATCGCACACCCCAATTAGTAAACTTAATTGACCCTCACTTGGTTCAATCGAGACTAGCAAGTCAAGATAATTTTTCTCATTCTCAGCAGTAGCATTAGCAACTGAAAATGTCTCCCTTACCTCTATGCTTTCCTTCTGTTCCATTAGAGCATCCCCCGTTCTTTCAATATATCCGTCACAAAAGGATTCGCTGCGCTCAAGACGTAGTTTATTCACTAGAAGATGAAGGAATCAGAATTTGCTCCTTTTCCGCCTCGAACATCAAATTAACCGCGATCGCGAATCAGATAAAGAGGCAGGTAGCTATTCCTCCATTGCTTAAGCCTTCTCTTTAACAACCTTCAGAGTCCTCAAGCTAGGATCACTACAACCAGTGATTTCCCCACCCAAGATTAGGACTTGTTGCAGATATTCAATGGTAGCAGGATTAATCATTTCTCCCGGCATGAGAGCTGGAATACCTGGTGGATAGGGACAGATTAACTCGGCACTGATCCGATCAGGAGTATCTTCTATGGCAATAGTTTCTGTGGGAGCAAAGAAAGCTTCACGGGGAGAGAGTGCAGGACAAATAATGAAAGATGAAGGATGAATGAACAATAACTGCTCACTCCATTTTTGGAATACATCCTGTAAACCACCTGTGATACTGGAGAGGTAATCATCCTGAGTAATCTTGGTAAAGGCTAGGACTAACTGCTCAATATCTGCTTGGGTATTGCCTAAACTGATGATAAAAGTGAGATTGGGGAAAGTTGGTAACTCAGCGGTTACTCCTAGCTGTTGATGGAAAATTTGATCTACTTTAAACCCAGTTAAACCTAAATCACTAACTTTCACCGTTAGTCTAGTGCCGTCAAGTTCCCGAAAACCTGGGGTGTTGGCAGGCTCCAAAACCGATAAATTGGCCATCTGGCTGATTTGATTTCTGGCTTGAGCCGCTAGTTGCAAGGTGCGGTTCATCAGCTGTTCTCCGTACAATGCCATTTGTTGCCTTGCGGCATCAAGGGAAGCTAGTAGTAAATAGCTGGGACTACTAGACTGCAACAGTTGCAAGGCTTGACTCAACCTTTGGGCATCGATCCGGTTACCTTGCAGATGTAACATAGATGCCTGAGTCATGGCTCCCAAAACCTTATGGGTAGATTGGATAGCTAAATCGGCTCCCGCTGCCAAGGCAGAAGTTGGTAATTCGGGATGAAAGGCCAAGTGAGCACCGTGGGCTTCATCTACCAAAAGAGGGATATTGTGTTGATGAGCTAATTGAGCGATCGCTTGGATATCTCCACAAATACCTTGATAGGTGGGATAGACCATCATCACGGCTTTGGCATCGGGATGCTGCTCTAAAGCTGCTGCTACCCCTGCTGGAGTGATACTATTGGCTAGGTAGGTATCCGGGTCGTATTCTGGGTTGACAAAGACTGGCATGGCTCCAGAGTGAACTAAACCTGCGATCGCACATTGGTGGATATTTCGAGGCAAGATAATTTTATCCCCTGTACCACAGGTAGCTAAAATCGCCGCCATCACTCCCACAGTAGAACCATTAATCAGAAACCAAGTTTTCTCGGCTCCAAATACCTCAGCAGCCAGTTGTTGTGCCTCCTGGAGGACACCTGTAGGGGTAAACAAATTATCCAACTCCGGCAATTCCGGTAAATCCGCCTGAAACACAGATTTACCCCACCAATCAGCCAATGGTTGAGCAACTCCCTGTCCCCCTTTATGTCCCGGGGTGTAGAAGGGAGCATGATGCCGTTGAGCAGAGGCTTGTAAGGTTTTTAGTAATGGAACAGCTGTTTGATCAAGCATTAGCAAGGAAAGCAGGTTATCAGATTAGCCAATAGATACACCTTAGCGGCAGAGTCCTAAAATCAAGAAGAATAGTTTTCAAATAATAATTAACACAACTCATCTTCAGACTGCCATGCTAAGAGCCGGAATTGTGGGATTGCCGAATGTTGGTAAATCTACCTTATTTAACGCCCTGGTTGCCAATGCCAAGGCTAGTGCTGCTAACTTCCCTTTCTGCACTATTGAACCGAATGTCGGTGTAGTTGCCGTACCAGATGAGCGGTTGGAAGTTTTAGCCAAGATGTCTGAATCGAAGCAAATTGTGCCAACTCGCGTGGAGTTTGTCGATATTGCTGGTTTGGTTAAGGGAGCCAGTAAAGGGGAAGGCTTGGGCAATCAATTCTTAGCCAACATTCGGGAAGTAGATGCGATCGTTCATGTAGTTCGCTGTTTTGATGATGATGATATTATCCATGTTTCTGGTTCCGTTGACCCAGTGCGGGATATTGAGGTAATTAATCTGGAGTTAGGTTTAGCAGATTTGGCGCAAGTCGAGCGCCGGATAGAGCGTACCCGTAAGCAGGCTCGCAGTAATAAGGATGCTAAGTTGGAGCTAGAGGTACTGGAAAAGTTGAGTGCTGGCTTGAATGAAGGCAAGGCGGTGCGACAGATTAGTCTCACGGAAGAAGAAACCGAGTTAATCCAACAGTTGGGGCTACTCACCAGCAAACCGGTGATTTATGCTGCTAATGTCACCGAAGATGACTTAGCGACTGGTAACGAATGGGTGGAGCAAGTAAAGCAAATTGCTGCTAGCGAATCTGCCCAAGTGGTAGTTGTCTCTGCTCAAGTGGAATCAGAACTCATCGAGTTACCAGAAGAAGAGCGAGACGACTTTTTGGAGTCCCTGGGTGTAGCAGAAGGGGGACTAAAATCCTTAATTCGCGCTACTTATCAAATTTTGGGCTTGCGGACTTTTTTAACTACAGGACCTCAAGAAACCCGTGCCTGGACAATTTACACTGGCATGAAGGCACCCCAAGCAGCGGGAACCATCCACACAGATTTCGAGCGGGGTTTTATTCGAGCAGAAACCGTTGCTTATCAAGATTTAATAACCTCTGGTTCCATGACAGCTGCCAAGGAGAAAGGTTTAGTGCGCTCAGAAGGTAAAGAATATGTCGTTCAGGAGGGTGATGTCATGCTATTCCGGTTTAATGTGTAGGTGGTATAAGAATCTGGAGTGACATAACTATGGATA
Source organism: Symploca sp. SIO2E6 (assembly GCA_010672425.1). GTDB lineage: Bacteria > Cyanobacteriota > Cyanobacteriia > Cyanobacteriales > Coleofasciculaceae > Caldora. Next base: position 2,370 of record JAAHGR010000015.1, on the reverse strand, counting down.
TTATAAGTCTTCTCATTGCATGGCTAATTACCTCTGTGAGCTTGTTCATCATTTCCAAACTACCAACTGGCGTTGAGATTGACTCTTTTGAGAAAGCGCTCATTTCCGCAGCAGTTTTTGGACTTTTGAATGCCATCTTACGTCCGATTCTGGGTTTCCTAGCTTTCCCTATTACCTTCCTCACTTTTGGCTTATTTGCCATTGTGCTCAACGGGATTATTTTTGGCTTAGCGGCTTATTTCGTAACAGGATTTCGTCTGCGTTGGGGATTTTGGAGCGCTTTGATTGGAGCAATTGCCCTCGGTTTTATCAACTCCTTGATGTATCAACTGCTGGGAGCAATTATTAATGTGTAATTGACCAGAGAGATTTTAGGTTTTAGATTTTAGATTTTAGATTGAAGAATTAAAACGGTAAATCTAAAATCTTCAATCTTCTTTCTTCAATTGCTTGACACTCCCCGGTCTAAAGGCACGGGGTTTTTTACCCATTTTTTTCGATAATATCAGGGAAAGGATAATCACTTATAATTCCCTTCTACTGGCGCGACACACCTAAAAATGTAGGTTGGGTCGAGGCAACGAGACCCAACACGGGAGGGAGTTGTGTTGGGTCTCGCTATCGCTCTACCCAACCTACCTATTCTACTATTTTAGGTGTGTCACACCACTACCTTGCAACCTTCTTTCTTCCCTCCTGCTTCGGAGCCTTATGGCAACCAAAGTGTAAGTATTCAACCAAACTTGATATAAGATGAATTGGTAACGGCAAAAAAAAGAGGTGACGGTGGCTCGTAAACGTTTGATTATCGAGATGGGTATGGGAATAGATCAACACGGGCAAGAACCAACAGTCGCTGCTGCAAGGGCTGTACGCAATGCTATTGCCCACAATGCCTTGCCCGGTGTTTGGGAAGTTGCTGGTTTGAGTGATCCTAACCAAATGATTGTTGAAGTCCAGGTAGCAGTGCCTTACCCGGAACAAGTGCGGGAAGCGGAGGTATTGGCTGTGCTACCTTTTGGTCACAAAACTCTCACTGTCGAGTCCGGTGGTATGGTAGTCCAGGGTCGGGCAATTCCTTCACTTAATGATAAAAATGACGAAATGCTCATCGCTGTCGCGGCTGTTACTGTGCTAGTTGATAACGATTAGTTACCGCAGTTGAGAATGTATAATTTAGAATGTAGAATTTAGAATTATTATTAATAATTGGGGTTTGTTAAAAATCTCAATATTGGTACATTATTATCCCGTAGGGGCGGGTTCGCCTAGATCTTGACTACCCAGCGAAAATTTAACTAAACCCGCCCCGGCCTTTGGTACTCATCATCCTTGTTCAAAAAAGGGGCGAGTTTAGCTTATTGGTTAGTTGATTTGCAGGCTCATGGCATTATAATTTAGAATTATCATTAATAATTGGGGTTTGTTAGAAATATCAATATTAGTAAATTATTATTCCGTAGGGGCGGGTTCGCCTAGATCTTGACTACCCAGCGAAAATTTAGCAAAACCCGCCCCGGCCTTTGGCACTCATTACCCATGTTCAAAAAAGGGGTGGGTTTAGCCTGCTCATGGCATTGGGCGTATGCAATACGCCCCTACTGGTGTATGGGTCATTTTCGCAGCCGTTAGGGTTTGGGGTGTAGGGAAAAATTACAGTAGTATTATGCTATACTCATGGCGGTAAATATTTCGTGATCGCTGGTAGGATGAAACAATGCTCAGAAATCTGAACTGGACAATGAGATAATGCCATGAACGATAACGAGCAGCTCAGCCAAGACAGTCCTGTCACCTATATAAACTGGACTCAAGTTCCCATCAATGAGGAACAACAATTCATGGAAGACTGCAATGAAGTGGCTTTGCAATTGCAAAAAAATCCAGGATTTATTTGTTTTAAAATTAACAGGGAAACTGCAGAAGAATATGAAGATAACTGGTTGATTTATACTGAGTGGAAATCTAGGAACGACTTAAATTATGCTTTGTTAAATCCAACTTTTGATTCCTTTTTAAGGACTTGGCAATTTGAAAATACTGAACCTCAGTATGACTTAATAGAACAGTATGATTTTCTCAAGGAGAGTCACAAAGATAATTTATGGTCAAAATTTGTTCGGTCACCAGCATTTTTGCTGGTTAAGAAAATTTTACTGCAAGAAGTTTCTCTGGGATTTCTTTTAGTAATAGCCTGGTTGTTGGGTATTATGGTTGCTATGGCAATTTTAATTTTGAGGTAGTTAGGGATAAGGTGAAATATGAAAGGAGTCTTAGTTTTTGCATTTTTTCTAGGAGCTCTATGGGACGCAACAACTAGCTTTTTAGGTATAGTTGGAATTTTTGGTGTTACTGAATTTAATCTTGATG
>JAAHGR010000149.1 GCA_010672425.1 Symploca sp. SIO2E6 | reverse complement strand
TCCCGGGTCAACAAGAGCTTAGCATCTTCTGGCTTCCCCGTGGGATAAAAAGCGTAGCATCCTCTGGCTTCCCCCTTTCAAAGGGGGACGGGAGGGGGATTCAAAGGGGGACGGGAGGGGGATTCAAAGGGGGACGGGAGGGGGATTCAAGGGGGATTTAGGGGGCATTCTAACGCACCGCAGAGTCAGGTTTTGATGCGTTACGCGATCGCTAACACATCCTACGGGAACCTCCCCCCAAAGACGCTCTAACTAAGCACTAAAATATCTAGCGACAGGGTGATAAGTGACAAAAGCAGTGGTAGTTTGCGACCGATATTGCTGTTCCCTCTCATCGATGGATATCCCAATGCGATCGCATCCTAATAATTGCAACTGTGGCATTTGATTCATGACCACCGGACAAGCTGGATAGCCAAAGCTATACCGAGAACCCAATACATCGCGAATGTTATCTGGCACGCTTATTGTGGCAGTTGTCACAGGAGATTAAGAGAAATATGTGGAACTTCCCTTCAGTGGCGGTGGGAATCTCTGGACAGGCAAGATGCCTGTTCCACAAGAGAGAGGCTGTATAGTCAGGCTTCTGGATTCTCACAAGCCGCACATTATCTTATGGATTCGGGCTTATCCGAGCAGTATTGAGACCTAAGTTATTCTCCAAAGGCGATATCCTCCAAGAGAAAAAGCGATCGCTCCATAGTTTTGCTTAAGCGATCGTTAGATGTGGCTCACGGGGAGTAGAGCCACAGATCTTCAGGTGTCACTCCCCGTGAGAAACACTAGCCTCAACTGGTACTTGTTTCAGAGGGCAGCATGGCGGGAAAGTGAACGTCCCCATTTACTTCTTGAGCCACTCGAATTCCAGACTCGACAGCACCTTCAATCCAGGCAATCTTGAGAGAAGTCAGGTCCCCAGCAAAGTAAACATTTCCTTCTGGTTCTGAAATATAGTACTTTAATTCCTGAATTTGACCCGGATCAAACATCGCCGCCTCACCGCAAGAGAAGGTATCAAGTTGCCAACTTTGTGAAGTCCCCACAACAAAGTAGTCCCTGATGTATTCCCCGTGGATCTGAGCCAAAACATTGAGGGAATTTTGAACCCGCTCTTCTTCTGTCAGGGCATCCCAACCCTGAGCCTCCCGTGCCCAAGTATAGCTGGAGATAATAATTCCCCCCTTTTGGTCTTCGTGCTCTGGTGTCAGGTAATAGATAAAGCGGTTTGCCAAATCTGTGATGGTATGACCGCCATACATTCCATCTTTGGTCTCCCAGAATCGCTCGGAGAATTGTAAGAAAATCTTGGTTGAGGCATCGTAGTTGAGTTCTCGGATAGCCTTGCGCTTATTGTGGCTAAACTTGTGGAGAGGTTGGATATCAACAAAACGCAGGGCAGGAAAAGGAATAGTTAAAACCACAGCATCATATTCCACAGCATCTGGACTGGGATTGGCCCAGATGCCATCCCCCCCACGCCACTGGAGAGGACGGGATTTTGTCCCCGAAAAGCTGAGCTTGACAGTCTCGGTTTCTGTATATTCAATCTTGGTTAGGCGATGGTTGCAATGAATTGGTACTTTCAATGATTTGAGATCTTCTGCCATACAGTTTGTTAGCCGATCTGTACCACCCACAATACCAACATAGTCGGTTCCAGGGGTGTGATCCGCTTCTTCGATGATCTGTTGAATTAACGAAAGGGAAGAACGGGATTCCAAATTCATCAAGACTTCGATGAACTCAATTGCAGCAGGGGAATATTTGGCAACCTGCTTCAGAAATTCATGGACGGAATAGTCACCATACTGCTCAATGACATCTAACCAACCACTGGCGGTTTTTGCTTGGTCAATTAAAGGCTGAGTTGCCTCTTGCCAAAGTGCTTCTGCTGTTTTTCCCTTCTCATCATCTCTCAATCCAGGCCATTGCAGACAATCTGGATTGCTGAGATATTCTTTCCGCCTGACTTTTACTCCATTCACAAAGATGAAGTTATTGCCATTTTCATCATAATTATAAAACTTGGTGACCGGTAGAAAATACCTCTTCTCAATAAGATAAAGCACCAACTGATAGGTTGAGGGTAGACGCATTGCCCCAGCTTCAGCAGTTTGTCCCCATTTAAAGGGTTCTCGAATTGTCTTAATTCGCCCACCCACTGCAGTGTTGGCTTCATAGACTGTAACCTTGTGGCCTGCTTCCGCCAGTAGGCGAGCTGCGAGTAGTCCTGATACACCAGCACCAATCACTGCTACATTTTTCTTAGTAGTAGTATCCTGGAGTCCATGTTCTAGAACATCAAGATAACTCTTGATCACTTCGTTTGTATAACGCTTTGGACCAGATCCATCCTCTTTAAACTCTTGGAGCAAATCCCACAAAAAGGGCTCTAGGCGATTACGCACAGAAGACATAGTTTTCCTTCCCTTTAAATTACACGATAGCTAACAGACACCCCGAAGTTGCTGCTTATCGCCCCTAAGGAGGTCGAAGGATCTCAAACCCACTGATGACCGGTCGGGGCGACAAGTATTGCAGTATGTTGGTCGGAAGGACTTTAACCATCATCCCCGACTAATATATAGACGGTGAATCGCCCTCAAAACTGACAACATTGACCAATAAAGGATATTTTCCAGGGATGCGATCGCAATCGTTGCGTATCAAAGACCTGTCAGGATTGTTAATGGCTAATTGCTAATGGCTAGTTGCTAATGGCTAATCGTGTGATCGCATCCTAATAATTGCAACTGTGGTACTTGATCCATCACCGTCGGACAAGCTGGATAGCCAAAGCTATACCGAGAACCCAATACATCGCGCATGTTATCTGGCACGCTTATTGTGGCAGTAGTCACACGAGATTAAGAGAAATTTGTGGAACTTCGCTTCAGTGGCGGTGGGTCAAGACTTAACGAATCACCTGTACCGTTAGCCTATTTTTTTTAGTGGTTAGCAAAATTGGCAATACGCTACATATAGCGTATTGCACCTATTCTAAAAATGATTACTAAATCCGGTTATTGCATCAAACAGTCATCATTTGCTCAGATTCTGCTTCGAGCAAGCTTACCAACTTTTCATCACCCTTAGCTTTAGCTACTTGCATCCGTTGTTCCAAACTACGGCGGATACTAGACAAGTGAGCTTTCATTGCCTCATCCAAGACTTTTTGACGATCCTTACGGAGTACCCAACTTCGACTAACGGTAGCACCAACAGGTTGAGGAGTTGTCCTAGGCTTGGCAACTTCAGGTTTACCAGTGCAGTAGGAGACCCCACGCCATGCCAGATTATGGACTGGTGGAGGTTCAGGAATATGTCTTAGATTGTGAAATCTCCAAGGCACACCTCGGTAAGTGCCACCAATTTCACCTTCTCTTATTTCTAAGGTTGCTGTTTCTGTCTGGTACTGAATACCCCGGTAAGTAAGTTTCATGATCTTATTCCTCCAATTTATGATGTTTGAAATTGTTAAATTGACAATTGTCAATTCTCAATTCAACAATTTAACAATTTAACAATTTAACAAATCTAAACTCTGTAGCTAATACCGCGATAAATGAGTTCTCGGAACAATGGATGCCTCAAATTCTGCTTAGGACGGTGAATCTTCCAAGTTTGACCCCGGTATTTACCACCAATCTCGCCTTCACTGACTTCTAGGGTTGATGGTTGGTTTTCATAGCCGATACCCCGATACAAGAGTTTCATTGGTGTTGCTTCTCCGATGTATTTCCTGACAAAAGTTGTTTTTTTAGGTAACAGAGGTACAAAAAGCTTTAGCAAAGCTAGCTCTAAGCATATATACTTAGCTTCCTTGGCTTGCTGATTATCTGACCAGAGAGATTTTAGATTTTAGATTTTAGATTAAAGAATTGAAGAATAAAACGGTCACAAGCCCATAAATTTATTTATGGGGTAAATCTAAAATCTTCAATCTTCAATCGATTGACTCTGAGTAGATATCCGCTTGTCATAGCAAGTGTCTTATACCTTTCTGTATCCAATTATACAGTTTTTCTATAAAAAAGTGGCTAATGTTAACAAATCCATACAATTAATGGTAGTATCCGGCGTTGGAACTATTACGAAGTGGGCTCTCTAGTACATACACAAGTACGGGAGAGCCCTTAAAAAGTATTGGCAGCAATACCAGGTGATGAAAGTAGGTTCTTCCCAATTCCCAATTCCCAATTCCCAATTCCCAATTCCCAATTCCCAATTCCCAATTCCCAATTCCCTTGTAAGAAAACTAATCACTATAGATTGTGCCATCGGGCATTATTGCCCCATCAAGAAGAGCTTCTTCTAAATCAACCTCCCTCAGGTCTACCTCTTTGAGACTGGCTCCACTCAGTTCTGTACCCTGTAGATGAGCACCATTGAGATTAGCCTGTTTCAAGTCAGTACAGGTTAAATTTGCCCCTAATAAGTTAGCTCCTTCCAGATTGGCTCCTATTAGGAAAGCTTCACTCAGATTTGCTCCCCATAAGTCTGCCTTACTCAAATCTGCCTTACTTAAATCTGCTTTACTCAGATCAACTCCACTCAGATCCGCTCCACTCAAATTTACCTCCACCAGTGACACACCAGGAGCAATTAAGTTCACTCCACGGTCGTTGGGGTCAAAACTAGCAGGAAATTGAGTCGCTTCGTTGTAAAACGCTCCTTCAAAGGAAACTCCATCTAGAATAGCGTTGCTCAGATCTACCCCTAACAAGTTAGCCTTACTCAGGTTTGCTCCCCTCAAATCAGCCCCATCAAGATTTACTTGAGCAAGTGACACACCAGGAGCAATTAGGTGTCCTCCTTGCTCAGTGGGGTCAAAACTAGCAGGAAATTGAGTCGCTTCGTTGTAAAATGCTCCCTCAAAGGAAACACCATCCAGAATAGCGTTGCTCAGATTTACCCCTAACAAGTTAGCTTTACTCAGGTTTGCTCCCTTCAAATCTGCTCCCCTCAAGTCTGCTCCCTTCAGATTTACCTTAGCCAAGGATACACCAGGAGCAATTAAGTAAGCTCCAACTGTGGTGGGGTCAAAACCAGCAGGAAATTGAGTTGCTTCGTTGTAGAGTGCTTCCTGAAAATTTACTTCTACAAGGTTAGTGGAGCTCAGATCAATGCCAAACAGATTTACCTCCTGCAAAGAAGCTCCACTTAAATTTGCTCCTTTGAGGTTGGAATGCCACAAATCAGCTCTAGTTAAATCAGCTCTAGTTAAATCAGTACCACTTAGTTCTGCTTCCCATAATTTTGCTTGGTTTAACTTGGCTCCACTCAAATTAGCTTTCTCCAGAGTGATACCAAACAAATTGCCTTGACTTAGATTAGCACTGCACAAGTCAGCTTCACTAAGATCTACTCCACTGAGGTTTGCCTCACTGAGGTTTGCTTCCCGCAGGGAAACGCTAGGAGCAATGAAGTGCGCTTCTTTCTTTGCTGGGTCAAAATCTTGAGGAAACTTAGTTGCTTCATCATAGAGTGCGTCTTGTAGCTTCGTTTCCTGCAGATTAGCTCCACTCAAATCAGCTCCCAAGAGGTTGGACTGGCTCAAGTCGGCTTCACTCAAGTCGGCTTCACTCAAATCGGCTCCACTCAAATCGGCTCCACTCAAATCGGCTCCACTCAAATTAGCTCCCCTCAGTTTTGTTTGCCAGAGGTTGCTTTTACTCAAATTCGCACCACTTAGATTAGTGCGACTCAGGTCTACCACACTTAAATTAGCACAAGCGAGGGTAGCATGAGGAGCAATTAAATAGGCTCCTGCTGCTTCAGGATCGAAATGGGCGGGAAACTGGGTTGCTTCGTTGTATAATGTACTACCAAAGTTGGCTCCACTCAGTAGAGCATTACTTAAGTCAGCCTCTCTCAGATTAGCTCCGAGTAGATTAGCGTTGGTGAGGTTAGTACCTGTTAAGTCAGCTCCGAGTAGATCTACTCTACTGAGGTTAGTACTTGTTAAGTCAGCTTCATTGAGGGTAGCTCGCCATAAACTGGCTTGTTGAAGGTCTAGTTGACTTAGGTTGGCTCTACTGAAGTCAACTCCACTAAAATCCCTCTCCCCTACTGCATATTTCTCACGAAGTTCGTCAGCATCCATTTCTTTTGCCTGCTACAAAAACCTTAATAAACATTTTGCCTGTCTTCTTTTATGAAGTTTCTTATGCTTGAGGTAGCGAAGAATTGTCTTTGCCAGGTATATTAACTGAAAGACTCTTGCTTCAGTTATGGTTGCTCAATTCCCAGAAGCTCCGGAAATAGAGCGTCACAGAGCCGCAATGGTTAGAACCGATATCTCCAAGCCGGTACGATTGGCGATGGAGAGCGCCATTTTTAAACAAGATAACACATTTTTTGACTATGGTTGCGGTCACGGCGGCGATGTTCAGCGCCTGCGTCAACAAGGTTATACCAGTGCGGGTTGGGACCCTTACTACCAACCGGAGAATCCCCTTATCTGTGCCGATATCGTTAATCTGGGCTACATTATTAATGTTATCGAAAACCCAGCTGAGCGCCGAGAGGCTTTGCTCAAAGCCTGGAAACTCACCAAGAAGGTTTTGATTGTTGCGGCACAAGTCTTAATTGACAATCGCCGAGACGAACAAATTGCCTATGGTGACGGTATTGTTACTCGTCGCAATACCTTTCAGAAATATTACGGACAAGAAGAACTCAAATCCTATATCGACCAAGTACTAGGAGTCGAGTCTATTCCCGTTGCCTTGGGTATCTACTTCGTCTTTCGAGATCCAATCCAAGCGGAAAATTTTCGGGCATCCCGCTTCCACACCCGCATCACCACTCCCAGAATCCTCCTCAAAACTAAACGATTTGAGGACTATCAGGAGCTCCTCTCCCCTTTAATGGCCTTCATTACTGAACGAGGACGCCTTCCCTATAAAGATGAACTACTAGAAGCAACAGAATTACTCACAGAATTTGGCAATTTTCGCCGTGCTTTTCAGGTAATTCTTCAGGTTACTAACCAAGTAGAATGGGATAGGATTGCTGACCAACGCCGTCAAGACATCCTAGTTTACCTGGCTCTGGCTCAATTTAGCCAACGTCCTAAATTACGCAATCTGGATGATACCTTCAGAAACGATGTCAAAGCTCTTTTCGGTAGCTACAAGCAAGCCTGTGCTGCGGCAGACTTAATGTTGGTAAGTGTGGGAGACTCTGAGTTAATTGCCAAATGCTGCCGACAAAGTCGCATTGGCAAAATTTTGCCGACAGCACTCTATGTTCATGTTTCAGTGATAGAAGCTCTAAACCCTCTGCTGAGGCTCTACGAAGGTTGTGCTAGCCGCACCATTGGTCGGATGGATGGTGCTACTCTGGTTAAATTCCATACCGAGTTACCGAAAATATCCTACCTGTTCTATCCCAACTTTGACCAGGAAGCCCATCCTGCCCTACATACTAGTATGCAAATCGATTTGCGGGATTTACAAGTAACCTACCTAGATTACGATCTATTCACAAATCCTCCAATACTACACCGTAAGGAAACCTTTGTAACCCCTGACTATCCCCTCTATGAGAAATTTGCTAAACTCACCCGTCAGGAAGAAAACTGGGGACTGCTGGATGAAACTAACTCTATTGGTACTCGCGAAGGCTGGGAGAATCGTCTCCTAGAATATTGTGCCGAACTCCGAGGTCATCGCCTTTACTGGCGAAAAGATGCTGACCCTTATCGTGTTAAGGTATTACGTGCTGCTTCTAATCGCAGAAGCAAGCAAAGGTGCTAAGTTTTAGGTGTTAGGTGTTAGGTGTTAGGTGTTAGGCAATGCTAAGTACCTCCAAATTTGTGGCAATAGCTCTTGCTATCTTTCTTTGTGTTATCGCTACTTTAGTGACTGGTAAGGTTTCTCAGCCATCGGAACCAAAACTGGTATGGACAATGGTTAATGTTAATACGGCAGTTCAAGGAGATGCTCACTTAATTCAGGTTAAGCGAGGTAAAACCGTATTAATTGACGCTGGTTATCCGGAAATAGCTCAGGAGCAACTAATTCCGTTTTTGCAAACCAATCATATCGATCATCTTGATTTGGTCTTCGTCACTCATGCTCACCGAGACCATTATGGCGGTATCGAGCCGATTCTACAGGCTGGTATCAATATTAAAGAAGTTTATTTTAATCTACCGGACAAGAAGATTTGTGACCGGGAAATTCCTTGGGGCTGTAACTATGAGGAAGTACTAAAATATCATCAGATGCTCAAAGCGCACCAAGCTAAGGTAAAATCTGCCTATCCAGGTCAAACCTTTAATTTGGGTAACCAGGCTACCCTCAAAATCCTCTATGCTTTTGACGGTATTAATACCCCAGTGGGAACAACTGACATTAACGATATGTCCCTAATTATCAAGCTGGAGCACGCTCAGCACAAATATTTGTTTACAGGAGACTTGAATCGTGCTATAGGTGGTTACCTAGCAAAAAACTCCCAAGAGCTTGCTGCTGATGTTTTAGATGTTCCTCACCACGGTACCGAAGGTTTAGCTCCTAATGAGTTTTTTGAACAAGTGGGAGCGAAATATGCTTTAGTACCATCACCGACAGGTTTGTGGTGTAGCGATCGCTCCTCCAGAACTCGCAATTGGTTCCAAGATCATGATACACCTGTCTGGGTTAATGGCTTCTCTGGTCACATTCGCGTTGAGGACTATGGCGATCGGCTCGCAATTTCCGCAGAAAAGGAGGATAATACCTCTATCTGTAGCTAGGCTTTCAGCCTCTGACTTGTAAGTGGGGAATGGGGAATGGGGAATGGGGAATGGGGAATGAGGAAGAGTCTACTTTCATCCTCTGGTAGTGAAATTTTTTCATTGGGACTGCCTCGGAGCCTCCGGTTCCCCTCCTTGGAGGGGTTAGGGGTGGGTTCTGCCTTGCAGCCTCCTTCTGCTAATCAAGGTGTGAGTTGGTGAAGTGACTCAATGAGTGAAATTGCAATTTCTCTAAAGAATATTTCTAAGTGCTTTAAGCGTTACAGTCGTCCGCTCGAGCGATTGAAGGAGATTTTAGTACCAGGTAAGAGTAGAGCCGAACAGTTTTGGGCTCTGCGAGATCTGAATCTGGAGATCCACAAAGGGGAAACGGTTGGTATTGTTGGTCAAAATGGCTCGGGAAAAAGTACCTTACTCCAAATTATTGCAGGAACCCTCACCCCAACCACCGGAGAATTAGTCGTTAATGGTAGGGTTTCCGCCTTACTAGAACTAGGAAGTGGGTTTAACCCAGAATTTACTGGACGGCAAAATGTCTTTTTTAATGGCAGATTACTGGGGTTAAGCAAGAGGGAGATTGAAGAAAAATTTGACCAAATTGCTAGTTTTGCTAATATTGGTGACTTTATTGATCAGCCGGTCACAACTTACTCCAGCGGCATGTATATTAGACTGGCATTTGCTGTAGCTATCAATGTCGATCCCGATATTCTGATCATTGATGAGGCTCTCTCCGTAGGGGATGCTAAATTTCAATTAAAGTGCTTCCTTAAACTCAAAGAACTCCAAGAAAAAGGCACAACCATTTTATTTGTCTCCCACGATAGTAATTTGGTTAAGCGATACTGTCACAAGGCTATTTTATTAAATCAAGGTCAAAAAATACTAGAAGAATTGCCCAATACAGTAATCAATCGCTATACTAAGATTTTATTTGCCGATGAAGCAGATCAGCAAATATTGGAGCAAGAGCTAAAGTTAACTAACCATGAAGAACATTACTCAATTTCCCAGAATTCATCTTGTCAGTACCAACCAAAAGAATATCGCTATGGAAATGGTAGAGGCGAGATTCAAACAATACATATAGAAAATAGTCAAGGAGAAGCAACTTTCACTTTTGCCTCTTGTGAGCTAATGGTTGCTAGATTAACTATCCTGGTTCAAGACTTCGTTGCCAAACCACTAGTTGCCATGACCCTAAAAGATGCTAAAGGTGAAGATATCTATATCACCAACACTTATTATCAAAACATTGATATGCCGGAATTGGCTCCCGGAAGTTTGCTCCAGGTATCTTTTACTCAGGAACTTTTAGTTTGTCCAGGAGATTACTTTATTTCTTTTGGTTTTATCTCTTTGAATGGCAGTCAAATTATTCCAGTGGATCGTAGATATGATGCCATTCATCTCAAGGTAATTAGAGCTGCTACTGATATGAGTCAGGGAGTAGTTAATCTACAAAGTAAAATTAATGTTGACCTAGAGAAATTTTAGATTTTAGATTTTAGATTTTAGATTTATTTTCTTCCTGAATTCCATTAATGCAATATCCAGAAGATTTTCATCAAGATCCTGTAGCAAAGATCTGGCTACCTCATCAAGAACAATTTCCTTTCCAATATTCAGATGGGGGAGAAGCGGAAGCCCATATAGAAAATTGCCTCAGACAAGTATCAGATCTCAGTTGCCATTCAGTGGAATTGACAAACTTCATTTGGGATTGGCCTTCTGAATATCATTTTAGTCCAAAACGGAGCAATCTACTGCGTCCCTTACGATTAAATCATTGCCGTAATGTACTCGAGTTGGGAGCAGGATGTGGGGCTATTACTCGATACTTGGGAGAAAATATCCCCAGGGTAGTAGCGGTTGAAGGTAGTAGAAAGCGAGCCGAACTTGCAGCTCTGAGATGTCGGGATCTAGCTCATGTTGAGATCGTTTGTGGACAGTTTCAGGAGATGGAATTTTCTGAAAAGTTCGACATAGTAACTTTAATTGGAGTGCTGGAGTACAGCGAATCCTATATTCAGGCAGTTAACCCTTATCAAACGGCTCTTGAGATTGCCAAACAAAATTTAGCAGCTGATGGCATCTTGATTGTAGCCATTGAAAATAAACTCGGACTCAAATACTTTGCTGGATGTAGTGAAGATCATACCAAGGTATTATTCGATGGTATAGAAGGTTATCATAGTGGTCAGTTGGTTAAAACTTTTGGCAAAAAAGAGTTGGAGGTACTCCTCGAATCTAGCGGTTTAGGATATTGCCACTTTTTGTACCCCTTCCCCGACTACAAATTACCTGATGCGATCCTTTCTTTACCGGCAGCACAGCAACATCAGACTGAGCCTTTTCTCTACCAATGGCTTGGCTATGATAATTCCAGGGATTACTCTCATCAACCACTAGAACTATTTCAAGAGTTATTAGTTGCTAAGCAAATCGAAGCCAATGGCTTTTTGCCTCAGATGAGTAATTCTTTTTTAATATTGGCTAGTCAATCTCCAGAAAGTCTTAATCAATACCTCAACTCCAACTGCCTTGTCTGGAAGTTCTCGGTGATGAACCGATTGAAAAAATTCATGTCCCAAGTTACTCTGACAAGCAACGATGAACAGGAATTAATTGTTACCAAGGAACCGATTTACCCTGAGTTGGCTACACTAGCAATAGAAACAGAGGAAGGCTTAAAGCATTATCCCAAAATTCAGAGTAAGTTTTGGGCTGGTTTTACACTCATGGAACAGCTAGTTCAGGCAATTAGGAATAAAACTTCTACAGTAGAGGCTAGTTTAAAGTATCCTCTCCAAACTTGGTATGATTTCCTGCTTCAAGAAGCCAACAGGACTATTGGCAGTGAGACAGAAATTCCTGGTATTTATGTAGACTGTGGTCCAGGAAATCTCATTGTTACCCCCGATGGGAAAGTGGAATATGTAGACCAAGAGTGGAGTTTTAGAGAAAAGTTACCCATTAAATTTGTCCTCTTCAGGTGTCTGATTTACATTTATCAAAAAATCTACCCTTGGATAGATTTGCATTTAGCTGAATTGCCATCATCAGATAAATCTTTACCATCATTTCTCCTATTCTGTTTCCAATTAATGTCTTGGGATATCACCCCTGAAGAGTTCAGGGATTTTTTAGAACAGGAGTGGATTTTCCAAAAACAAGTCAACCCTTTACTCAAAACCGTCAGCTTTGATGATTATTTGAGCGGCGTCTACTCTAAAACTGAATCATTACTAGTAGCGAAGGCTCCCTATCGCTTGTGGTTTCAGTTGTACAACACCAGGGAAGAACTTCAGCAAACTCAGGCAAACTTCGAGCAAACTCAATCTCAACTACAGCAAGCTCAATCTCAGCTACAGCAAACTCAGGTAAACTTCGAGCAAACTCAATCCCAACTACAGCAAACTCAGGCAAACTTCGAGCAAACTCAATCCCAGCTACAACAGGCTCAGGCTACGATTACGGGGATGGAGAGTAGTAAGTTTTGGAAGTTGCGCCAGGGATGGTTTCGCCTGAAACAGAGTTTGGGTTTCAAAGGGGATGATTAAGGTTCCAAGGGAAGAAAGCTTGTGAAGGGAAGCTTTTTCACCTGTTGTAACTAACGGGTTATTTTCGTCGCGCTGCACTAGTCGGTTATTATTGCTATGGCCAATAATAAGTTCGGTAAATTGCAAACAGTAGGATCTAGATTAAAGCGCGTCGTTGGGTTAGTGGGAAATGGTAGCTTACGCTACAGCCATTTGTTGTCACGAGTTAAGCATCTATTGGCAGTGGTGAAAGCGCGAGGACTTCGGTATGCCATAGCCAAGATATTCAAAAAAATCTCTCAAAAGCTAGAGGTGGAAGCACCGGTAGTTGTACCTCTACCAGAAACATCCCAAAGCGATGACATCAACTATCAGCAATGGTTGAACAATAATTATCCGAGGCAAGCCGACTTGCGCCAGATGGCTCAGACAGTAGCAATATTTAGTTACCAGCCAGTCATTAGTGTGATTATGCCGGTATTTAATCCACCGGAAGCTTTCTTACGAGAGGCAATTGAGTCGGTTCTGGCTCAGGTTTATCCCTACTGGGAGTTATGTATTGCTGATGATGCCTCAACCAATAGTTACGTGAGACCGCTCTTAGAAGAGTATATTAGACAAGAGCAACGGATTAAAGTAGTCTGGAGAGAGGAAAATGGTCATATTTCTCAGGCATCTAATTCCGCTTTAGAACTTGCTACCGGGGAATTCGTCGCACTACTAGATCATGACGACTTGTTGAGTCAGGATGCTTTGTATGAGATTGCCTTACTCCTCAATCAGCATCCTCATGCTGACATGATCTACTCCGATGAAGATAAGATTCAAGATGATGGTAAGTTCAACTCACCCTTTTTTAAGCCAGATTGGTGTCCAGACTCCTTCTTGTCTCGAATGTACACTGCTCATCTGGG
>JAAHGR010000148.1 GCA_010672425.1 Symploca sp. SIO2E6 | reverse complement strand
TGATGTTACCACCAGTGGTGACCAAAACTACGGCGACGCAGTACGCATAGACTCTAACCTCACCCTCAGCAGCACCGGGGATGGGGACTTGAACTTTCAGAATACTGTTGATAGTACAACAGGAGAAACTAACGACCTGACCGTTACTACCGGCAATGGTAATGTTAGCTTCGACGGTGCTATCGGTAGTAATCAACCCTTGGGTAACCTAGAAGTTAACACCAATGGTATCACCCGCTTTGGCAGCACCGTTAATACTGCTAGCCTAGCCACCGACATGGGTGGTACTACGGAACTTAACGGAGACGTTACCACCAATGGTGCTGCCGGTCAAAGCTATATGGATGCCGTTACAATTAATGGTGATGTCACCCTAACAGGAGATGAGCTGAACTTTGCCGCTAATGTCTCAGGTACTGGTAATTTATCCCTTCAGCCTTTCACTGTGAACCAGAATATCCAAATCGGTGGCACAGATAGCGGCGACACTAGTATCCTAGATTTAACTGGAGCAGAAATTGGCTTGCTGCAAGATGGTTTCGCCTCGATCACCATTGGACGTGATAATGGTAGTGGAGCAGTTACGATCAATAACGCAGGTGCAGGTTTTACTGACCCCTTAAAGATTCAGTCTCCCAATGGTTCTATTAATGTGAATGGGACAATTGCCGGTACAGATGATGCTTCAGTTACCCTTGATGGCGACACCGTTGTTTTAAACGCCGGTATTACTACTGAAAACCAGTTCATTGAGATTAACGGCGCAACTACTATAGGGAATAATGCCACCGTCAATACAGGTGGTGGGGATGGTGATATCACCTTCAATGATACAGTTGACGGTCCTGCTAATTTGGACGCGATCGCTGGTAAGGGTACGATTAACTTCAACGGTAGTGTAGGTAGCAACACTCCTCTAGGTAATCTCACCTTAACCGCAGATGAGATCAATTTTGCTGCTAATGTCTCAGGTACTGGTAATTTGCGCCTACAACCTTTTACCCAGGATCAAGATATCCAAATCGGTGGTACAGATAGCGGCGAAACTAGTATTCTGGATTTAACGGAGACAGAAGTTGGCTTCCTGCAAGATGGCTTCACTTCGATTACCATCGGCAACGCTGATAATACCGGCAAAGTCACCCTATCTCAAACCGTTACTGATGATGGTATCACACCCTTCCAAGACCCTGTAGAAATTGCTGGTGGCTCAGAATTAGAAGGTCCCAACCGTGATACCACCTGGAACATCACTGGCTTTAACGAAGGTAACCTCAGCGGCTTCTCCAATGGCTTAACCTTTGCCAACATTGAGAACCTTACCGGTGGTGATGCCGATGACACTTTCGTCTTTAGCGACGGTGCTGGAGTTGAAGGCATCATCAACGGTTCACCAGGTTTCGACACCCTCAATTACCTTGCCTATACCACAACTGTAGATTTCGATTTGGTAGCTAATACCGCTACTGGTACTGGCGGGATCTTAAGTATCGAAGATGTCATACTTCCTGCTCAGGACTTACCAGACCCACTTCCTCCGGAACCAAAACCAAACCCATTTTCTCCGGACGATCCACAACCAAACCTACCTTCTCAGGACGACTCACCAATAATCCAACTTCCTCAAGACCCACCGATAACTGCATCTTCTCCAGACACAGATCCAGCAGCCGACGATGAAGAGGAACAACCACCCGAGGAAGAAGTTGCGGAAAAACTGCCGCTATCCTGCAATTTGTCGGAAGTAAATCTGGCTCTCGAAGGACTGTTGAGGGCAAATGAAGCTATTGCCACTGGTGAAACAGCAAATCCGCAGCTGAAACTATCAAATCGCATTTCTCTACAGTCCTTGACAGCAGAGGAAGTGGTCAATATGGGTAATCAGTCTATATCTGCCGGATTTGGTGCAAATCAGCAACAGTTGTTAGTCCGCTTTGAGCCAAACTGTAACCTAGTTGCAGGCAACTAGAGAGCTGGGGGAGAGGGATTCAGGCTTATCCGAGCAGTATTGGAAACCGGGTTACCCACCCAGTGTTTTGATCAGAAGATTCCTACCTGTAATCGCTCTTATTCAGATATCCGACTTCACAGAAGAAGTCGGGTATCTCGGTTGCTGATAATGACCCTTACTTGATATAAATATTTCTTCTACTTGAAGCGAGTATGATTTAAATTACTTAATGAAAGCCCACATTCAGCACCCTCCTAACTGTCACAATCGGTTTTTTTCGTAATTTATGGTTGATATTGGTAATCTTTTATACTAAGCCAAACAACCAGAATTCGTAGTGTGACAGTTCAGGATGCCGAATGTAGGTTAAACTCCTAAGAAACAAGGCAGAGGGCTCCAAGGCTCCAAGGCAGAAGGAAAGAGGGTTTTGCTTGCTTCTTTCATCAGTTGCGGATGAAAGAAACACATTTTTCGTGAAATTCTCAAATCCTTGCTGGGTAAGGGTTTCCCAATGTGTATCTTGGGAGTTAAAAGAGAAAGACCAGGCCAAGCGATCGCGCTGTATAGGATAGCACTACCATTTCACACCGACTGTAGGGGCGTATTGCATACGCCCTAATTATCCCATGTAGGAGGGAATTTTTCGGTAATCGCTTACATTTTCTTTCCCTCATCTTGCTAATTCTCAATTCTCCATTCTCACTTTCCGTCAGGTATCTCGGTTGCTAAGGGCATAAATATTTGGTAGAGTCAAAATTATTGTCAACTTACTAAAAATCTTGCCCGGAAAATTAGTTAAGGGTAAGTTAACATCATGAAAACAGCCATTCTAAGTGTTTTTGACTAGGGAATGAGGGTGTTATAGTCCAAAATTGCGGTTAATACTGACAAAATAAAAATGTGTCATATTTGACTGAATTTTGATAAACTATAAGGAACACTGCAAGAAAAGTAAGAGGTGCATTTTAATTAGCTATCAGCATTGAGCCAAAAAGCTGAATTCTGATAGTTGAAGTCTGATAGCTAAATGCTAAATGCTGAAAAAAATAGCAAGCAATAAATAGGGCTGGCTGCACGAGAGTGTAAGCTAGACCAGACAAGGCTTTAAGCCTTATTTTTGACCAGCTCAGTAAAATAATGGGGGTATCTATACCGAATTTGGTATAACCTTGGGTGATGCAAGTGCTCAAAACTGGTTACTTGTTACTGGTTACTTGTTTACTTGTTACTTGTTACTTCAAAACCCGAGTCAATCGACTTATTCTCCCAAACCCTAAATACTTATGCGTCTTGTCATAGTAATCGTCAACTATAAGACACCCCAGCTAGTTATCGACTGTTTAACTTCACTTCAGGGTGAAATTGAAGTAGGCTTTGATTCCGTAGTAGTGGTTGATAATGCTTCCAATGACGGTTCAGTTGAACAAATGGAGCAGGCAATTACTGACAACAAATGGAGTCAATGGGCACAAGTCCTGCCATCTCCGGTTAATGGTGGTTTTTCCGCTGGTAACAACCTGGGAATAAAAGCCTTAAAAGCTGATGCTTACCTACTATTAAATAGTGACACAATCGTGCGACCTGGAGCGATCAAATCTTTACTGAAAGCCATGGAAGCCAATCCAGAAGCTGGCTTGATTAGTCCACGCCTGGAATGGCCTGATAGTACACCGCAAATTAGCTGTTTCCGCTATCATTCCTTACTCAGTGAAGTAATCGATGCAGCTCAAACTGGGGTGATCACTAAACTACTGAAAAATTATGATGTCCCGATTCCCGTATCCGATACTCCGATGGAGCCTCAATGGACTAGTTTTGCCTGTGTACTAATTCGACGGGAGGTAATGGAACAGATTGGCTTGATGGATGAAGGATACTTTATGTATTACGATGACGTTGACTATTCTCGAACTGCCAGGAATGCTGGCTGGAAGATTCTCCATTGGCCCGAAGCAAGAATTGTCCATCTGCGGGGTGGGAGTGGGAAAGTCAAAGAAGCTATAGCTAAGCGTAAACGACCCCGACCCTACCTCTATGCTTCCAGGACAAGGTACTTTACCAAATTTTACAGCCCAGTTGGGGTGTGGATAGCTAATCTATGTTGGCTCACTGGTCGAACTATCTCCCTAGGACGTGAGTTAGTAAGAAACAAAGAACCTCATACCTGTGAGTATACAGCTCAAGATAATTGGATGAACTGGCGCAATCCCATGAAAGCACCAGTGTTACCAGGGAAAGATTAAATCATCGCCTCTTGAGAAACAAGGGAATGGGGAATGGGGAATGGGGAATGGGGAACAGAATTGTTTCTCCTATTTAATTGAGGGCGCGAAGCGCTCCTCAGGAGCTCTCAATAAATTAGGTCTTCATCTGAATCTGATCCGGATTTGGGATGATTTTCATGAAATACCTAATAGTTTTTCTGCTCATCTGCGACTAAGGAAGGACAAATAATGGCTCATTATCCGAATTTTTTAATCATCGGTGCAATGAAATGCGCTACAACTCTACTACACGATCAACTAGCTCTACAGTCCGGTATCTTTATGAGTGAGCTGAAGGAGCCGAACTTTTTCAGCAACGATGAGCAGTATAGTAAGGGGATGGAATGGTATCTTTCCCATTTTCAGCCAGTTGACATTAACGATTATCTATGGGGTGAGTCGAGTACACACTATACCAAGCTACCCACCTATCCCCAAACCATTGAGCGTATCCAAAAACATCTACCGGATGTGAAACTGATCTACGTCATGCGCCATCCGATTGACCGACTCATATCGCAATACGCTCATGAATGGACAATGCGAGTGATTTCTACAGAGATTAATCAGGCAATTACCAAGCATCCTGAACTAATCGACTACAGTCGTTACAGTATGCAACTCAAGCCTTATTTTAAGGCTTTTGGTCAAGAGCGAGTATTGCCGGTATTTTTTGAGAGACTTTTGAGCCAACCACAAGCAGAGTTAGAACGAGTTTGTCGTTTCCTTGGTTACCAAGATACACCTGTTTGGCAGGATCTTAGTGCCACAAATCTTTCCAATGAGCGATGGCGTAGTGGTCCCTTGCGCACATTTCTTGTCAAGAATCCTCTACTCCAGGTAATTAGACAACAGTTAGTCCCCAAGAGTTGGCGCGATTGGGTGAGAAAGTCATGGTCACTGCAAGAGAAACCAGAGCTTGAACCAGAAAAAGTGGAACAGCTCAAGGCTATCTTTGATGAAGATCTGGCTGTACTGGGCTCCTGGTTGGATATTGAATTATCCTGTGATAACTTTAAAGATACAGTAAAAGAGTGTTCTGGGGAGTGGGCTTGCCAGGTTGTCACTTAATTGGTAAAGATGAGCTGGGGGAGAGGGATTAGGGCTTATCAGAGTAGTATTGGGATAAGGGGGACAAGGAAGATGGGGAAAGAAAACCTAGAGAGCCGGTCAAGAAACCGGGTTTCTCTTGTCGTAGCCTTGATCTCTCGTTGATAGCGTCACCTCCAAACCCTGTTTCTAGCTTCTACTTGACCGACGCTCTAGGGAAATGAATGACTGACTGAATAATTGGGGAATAAAAAATTCCCTAAATCCTTAGGGGTGGGTTTAGAATTTAGCTACGGGTTATCTAAGGATTGCTTCTAAATAAGTCAATACCGTAATTCTATTTCTATGAAGATAACATTTGTCCTTCCCACCGTCAGTTACAAAGGAGGAATTCGTTCAACAGCACTTTTAGCAGAGGCTCTGCGAAAACGGGGTAATGAAGTGCTAGTTGTCTCTCAGCCGAAACCTCTACCAACTCCACGTCAACAGCTGAGGTCTTTACTAAAGGGTCAAGGTTGGATTGCTACCGTTAAGAGTCCACCCTCTCATCTCGACAATGTGGATGTTCCCCACCAAGTTATCGATTGCTATCGTCCATTTAAAGATTCTGATGTTCCTGATGCTGATGTGATTGTTGCCACCTGGTGGGAAAATGCTGAGAGTTTAGTACATCTATCTGAGTCAAAAGGGGCAAAAGTGTACTTTGTTAGACATCATGAAGTTCATGATTACTTACCAAAAGAAAGGGCTGCTGCAACCTACTTATTGCCTTTGCATAAAATTACAATAGCAAAGTGGTTAGTTGAATTAATGCGGACTCGCTACGGCGATAGTCATGTTTCCCTTGTACCGGATAGCTTGGATCATCAACTGTTTTACGCACCACCTCGTGGCAAACAACCCACCCCTGCCGTTGGCATGATGTATTCAACAACTAACTGGAAAGGATGCGATATTAGCCTGGATGCATTTTCTTTGGCTGCTAAAAAGATTCCCAATCTCCGCCTTGTTGCCTTTGGTGGTAACGAACCTTCACCGAATTTACCACTACCCCCCAACACGGAATACGTTCTTTCACCTCCACAAAACCAGCTTAAAGACTTTTACGCTAAATGTGATGCTTGGCTTTTTGGTAGTCGCTTGGAAGGTTTTGGTCTACCGATTCTAGAGGCAATGGCTTGCCGAACACCAGTCATTGGTACTCCCGCAGGTGCTGCTCCAGAGCTGTTGACTGAGGGTGCGGGTATATTGGTAAAGCCTGAAGATCCTGAAGATATGGCAAGGGCGATAGAAAAAGTTTGTCAGTTTTCTGATAGTGAATGGCGGGCTATGTCTGATCTAGCTCAAGCCAGAGCTATTAGTTATACTTGGGACGACGCTGCCGAACTTTGTGAAGCAGCATTTGGTACTGCCATTGAACGATGGAAACGTGGTGATTTTTCAGCACCTTCGCTTTAGTGGCATGACACAGCTAAAATGATGGAATAAAGTAGTGCGTTGGCTTAGCGTGGGCGTAAGCGCAAATATTTTGCTCGCGTTTGACCTCTGAGAAAAAAATCTGAAACCCTTGTCCTATCTATGTAAAAAACTAATTTCCGGAGAAGTATATTAAGATCTTAGGTGGTGGGTGTTAGGTTTTAGGTGTTAGGTTTTAGGTGTTAGGTATAAGGAAAATTTAGTAGTGAACATTATCCCCACAGAAATACCTGAGGTTTTGATTATTGAACCCAGGATATTTGGCGATGATCGTGGTTTTTTCTATGAAAGTTACAACAAAAAAGCCTTTACAGACAAGACGGGAGTAACCGTGAATTTTGTCCAAGATAATCATTCTCGTTCTACCCAGAATGTCTTGCGAGGCTTGCACTATCAAATTCAACAGGCTCAGGGAAAACTAGTGCGGGTTGTCTTGGGATCTGTGTTCGATGTGGCAGTAGATCTAAGGAAAAGTTCTCCAACCTTTGGTCAGTGGGTTAGCTGCTTACTCAGTGGAGAAAATAAGCGGCAGCTGTGGGTTCCACCAGGATTTGCTCACGGCTTTGTAGTGGTTTCAGAAGTAGCAGAGTTCTTGTACAAAACCACTGATTACTATGCTCCTCAGCATGAGCGGACTGTGCTGTGGAATGACCCAGATTTAGCCATTGACTGGCCTCTAAACGGAGAGGCAATTTTATCAGCAAAAGATCAAGCAGGTCAACCTTTCAAGACAGCTGAGGTATACGACTAGTGCAAGAAGGCAGGGGGCTCCGAGGCAGGGGGCTCCGAGGCAGGAGGCTGCAAGGCTGCAAGGCTGCAAGGCTGCAAGGCTGCAAGGCTGCAAGGCTGCAAGGCTGCAAAGCAGGAGGCAGTCCCGATGAGAAAATTTCACCACTAGGTGATGAAAGTAGCCTCTTCCCTGTTCCCCGTTCCCTGTTCCCAATTCCCAATTCCCAATTCCCAATTCCCAATTCCCAATTCCCAATTCCCAATTCCCAATTCCCAATTCCCCATTCCCCTTAGAAGGCTCCAAAGGAAGAAAACGTATGAAACAAATCTTGCTCACCGGCATCACAGGACAACTTGGTCACCAATTACAACAGACCCTAGCTTCTTTGGGTAAAGTGAATGGCTTCAGCCACGAGACTTTGGATTTAACCCAACCGGACAAAATTCGTCAGGTGATTCAGGAAGTTAAACCAGATTTCATTGTCAATGCTGCTGCTTATACAGCGGTGGATAAAGCGGAAACGGAAGCTGAACTAGCCAACTCGATTAATGGTATAGCTCCTACTATTATGGCAGAAGAAGCTCAGCAGCTAGGAGCGACTTTGATGCATGTTTCCACAGATTATGTCTTCAATGGTCAAAAAAATACTCCCTACTTAGAAGAAGATACCCCCAACCCAGTTAATTCCTACGGTCACTCCAAACTCTTAGGAGAAGAAGGTATCCAGAAAAATAGCGATCGCTACCTAATTCTCAGAACTGCCTGGGTCTATGGTACCCATGGCAGAGGTAATTTTGTCAAAACCATGCTGAGGTTGGGAGCTGAGCGAGAGGAACTGCGGGTAGTTGTGGATCAAGTTGGTATCCCTTCCTGGACGGGGGATATTGCTCAAGCTATGCTGGAGTTGCTGACCAAATTAGCCAAGGAGCCAGTAGAAAATTCTCCTCCTACAGGTATCTATCACTTTACGAATAGTGGTGCTATCAGTTGGTATGATTTCGCCGTTGCCATTTTTGAAGAAGCCCAACAACTAGGTTTTCCTTTAAAAGTGCAGCGCATTGTGCCAATTACCACTGCTGAATATCCTACACCAGCCAAGCGCCCTGCTTATTCAGTACTGTCTGGCAAGAAAATATCAGCAGTGTTGGGAAGTCATGCTCCCCATTGGCGGTCCGGACTCCGGCAAATGCTTCAACAACTCTACGCTCAATAATTATGAAAGCTATTATTCTTTCGGGTGGTAAAGGAACACGGCTACGTCCCTTAACTTATACTGGTGCTAAACAATTGGTTCCTGTTGCCAATAAACCAATTCTGTGGTACGGCATTGAAGCGATTGTCGCTGCAGGCATTACAGATATCGGTATAATCATCAGTCCGGAAACTGGAGAAGAAGTCAAAAACAAAACCGGCAATGGCGATCGCTTTGGAGCCAAGATCAGCTATATTCTTCAAGATAAACCCGCAGGTTTGGCTCACGCAGTCAAAGTAGCTCAACCCTTCCTCGAAGATTCTCCCTTTTTGATGTATTTGGGAGATAACTTGGTCCAAAGTGACTTGCGCCTGTTCTGTGAACATTTTAAAGTCCGCAACCTCGATGCCTTAACCCTATTGTGTCCAGTGGAAAACCCCACTGCCTTTGGAGTGGCCAAGGTGGATGCAGACGGCAAGGTATTACAGCTAGTGGAAAAACCGAAAGTCCCTCCCTCTAATCTAGCACTAGTGGGAATTTACTTATTTTCTACTGCGGTTCACCACGCTATTGCCTCGATTCAACCTTCTGCTAGGGGTGAACTAGAAATTACTGATGCCATTCAATACCTAATCGATCAACCCAAACAAGTCGAAGCACGACAGTTAGAGGGTTGGTGGCTGGATACAGGAAAAAAAGATGACCTCCTAGAAGCCAACCGCATTATTCTAGATACTTGTCTGGAAGCCGCTGTTGAGGGTGAAGTTGACGAAAACAGCCAAGTTATTGGACGGGTACAGATTGGTGCTGGTTCTAAAATCATCAATTGTACAATCCGTGGTCCAGTGACTATTGGTCGCGACTGTCATTTAGAAAACTGCTTTATCGGACCTTACAGCAGTGTAGCTAACCAAGTTACTCTGATTGATGCAGACCTGGAACATAGTGTAATTTTACAGGGGGCCAAGGTTGTCGGTATTCAGCAGCGAGTTGTTGATAGTGTGATTGGACAAAGAGCTCAGCTGAAGGTGGCTCCCCAGCGTCCCAAAGCTTTGCGTTTCATGATTGGCGATGACTCTCAAATTGAGTTAGTTTGATAACGTTATTAATTCATTTGGACAACAAATCTACCAAATTACCAGTGGTGCATTTGCCGATCATGAGTAATTATAACCTCGGAGCCATATTTGGCACAGGTCGCAGTGGGACGACATGGTTAGGAGCAATCGTTTCGAGTCATCCAGACATCTCGTATCGCTTCGAGCCGTTTCATCGGTTGCAGAAGACGCAAGTGGAGATTCGTCAGGCGTTAGCATTAATCCAATCTGATACTTTTTCCTCTGAAGATATACCATCTATTTACCATGCCTTGTTGCCAGCCTACCCAGAATGTGAGAAACCACCATTCTTCCCCAAGAATTACCCAGTACGATTTTCTTCCTTCAAGTCTTTGACTTGGCCACTAGCTCGGAAAAATGTTCTTTGCTCTGGTCTATTTCGTTATTTATATACACCAAAGGGTAATCCCATGCTTGTGTTCAAAGAGGTGGATTATGCCAGTACCATGCTCCAGTTGCTCAGGCAAACTCAAATTCCCATAGTTTACCTAGTACGTCACCCCTGTGCAGTGGTGTCCTCAGTCCTGCGAGGCCAAAAGGATTCCCTTATGCCTAGTGGGAGACGTTCAGTACTGAAAAATATTCTAGAACAATACGAGCCAAAACTTGCCAAACAATATGGAGACCGACTAGAAACGCTGAAGCCGTCTGAACAAGAAGCATTATTATGGTTACTTGAAGTTGGGCAATCAGTGCCTGCGTGCCAAAATTATAGTAACGGCTTGCTGGTAATTTACGAGGAACTGACTGAGCGTCCTCTAGAAGTAACAGAGAAAATTTTTAGCCATTTTGGCTTAAACATGGCGCAAGAGTCGGTTTCCTTTATTAAGGAGAGTACTACTACATCACCTGTATCGCGGATGAAGCGGGGGGAAATTGGTATAAACCAATACTTTACAGTATTTAGAGACCCCAAAATTTCCCGTGACCGCTGGCAAAAAGAGATGTCCCAGGAAGACCAAGAAGGAGTGATGGAAATCGTCAAAAACAGCCCAGCATTTGCGATTGGAGCAGAGCCAGGTTTATGGGTTTAAATGCATCTTCAAGCCTAACACCTAACACCTAACACCTAACACCTAACATGACATTTTCCGTACCAGAACAACCAACATTCAGAGCACTACGCCGCTTACTAATTACTGGCGGTGCTGGATTTATTGGCTCGAATTTTGTTCACCATTGGTGTCAAAAATACCCAAGCGATCGCGTGGTTGTGCTGGATGCACTCACCTATGCAGGAAACCGCCAAAACCTGGCAGATTTGGCAGGAAATAAAAATTTTCGGTTTATTCAGGGAGATATTTGTAATCTTTCATTGGTAGAGGCTCTCCTACAGGAAGAAGCAATTGACACAGTAGCTCACTTTGCCGCTGAATCCCACGTTGACCGTTCCATCTTAGGACCAGATACCTTTATCCATACCAATGTGGTCGGTACTTTCACCTTACTAGATAGCTTTCGGCGTCATTGGGAGCAGCAAAAGTCTCCCGAAAAGTTTCGTTTCCTCCATGTTTCCACCGATGAGGTCTATGGTAGCCTGAAGGCGGATGATCCAGGGTTTAGCGAGACTACACCTTATGCTCCCAACAGTCCCTACTCCGCCTCCAAAGCTGGCAGCGATCATCTGGCTCGCGCCTACTACCATACCTATGGTGTGCCTACCATCATCACCAATTGTTCTAATAATTATGGCCCCTATCATTTCCCAGAAAAATTGATTCCTTTAATGTGTATCAATATGCTCTTAGGGAAATCTTTGCCAGTCTATGGTGATGGACAAAACATTCGGGATTGGTTGTATGTGGAGGATCACTGCCGTGCTTTAGATGTGGTGGTTCATCAAGGACAACCAGGTGAAACCTATAATATTGGTGGCAATAACGAAGTTAAAAATATCGATTTAGTTCACAAGTTATGTGAACTAATGAATGAGTTAGCACCGGAGTTGCCGGTACGTCCAGCTCAAAAGCTAATCACTTTCGTCAAAGACCGACCGGGACACGACCGGCGCTATGCTATTGATGCTACTAAAATTAAAACAGAACTGGGTTGGACACCAGCAGAAACGGTAGAAGGAGGACTTCATCGTACAATTGAATGGTATCTAACTCACCGTGATTGGTGGCAACCTTTACTATCTGAAGAATATCAAGCTTATTACCAGCAAGTTTATGCGGCTTCCTAGAAGCTAAGGAGAATAGGGAGATGGGGGATATCTCAAAATTGCTTATTCTTTATTTATCAGCACCTCAGCCAAAAAGCTAAAAGCTGACAGCTGAAAGCCAACTCCATGACCAACAAAATCAATTCTAAAACCATCAGCCTAGCCATCCTGTTTGGATTGGCTTTAGCTGTTGTGGTAATTTCTGGGACGTTACCCAAGATCATTGATTCTGGTGATTCAGCACCAAGAGAAAATGTTTCTCAGATAGCTAATTCATCCAGCAGTATTGATGGTGCCCTGGCTCTGGGTACCAATCTTCATCGGATTGCCGATTGGTCTACTCAACTCCCTTTTTTAGACGCTTTTAAATCTTCCAGGCAATGGATTACTCAGTGCCAACAAGGAGAACCAGGTTGTAGTGGTTCTTGGAGTACAAATGAATATGAGAAGTTAGACTTAGACGAATACGGCTGGGTTAAATCTTTACCTGCTTCCGAAGACCCTCCAGAGTATACTCGTGTAAGTACATTAATGTTTAGAGATGTCGAGCGTTATCCTGGAGGACAATATGTGGTCACCTATGAAGGAGAAGGTACGATCGAATATAAGGGTAATGCCAGCAAAGATGAAGCAGCATCCACCCCAGGAAGAGACGTGATTAATGTAACTCCATCGAAAGCTGGCATACATCTGATCATTACTGCTACAGATCCCAACCAAAATGGTCAGTACATTCGCAACATTCGAGTAGTTCCAGCCAACTATGAACAGAACTACACCTCAGAAATATTTAACCCAGATTTTATCGCCAGAATCAAGAAATTTCAAGCACTCCGGTTTATGGATTGGATGGGGACTAATGATTCTGAGCAAGGGGAATGGCAAAATCGACCCCAATTAGCAACAGCTTCCTATAATAGCAAAACTGGAGGTCCACCAGTAGAAATCATGGTGGAACTAGCCAATCGGCTCCAAGTTGACCCCTGGTTTAATCTGCCCCATCAGGCCACAGATGAATATATCACTAAGTTTGCTCAAATAGTCAAAGATAATTTGGATCCCAACTTAACCATTTACTTAGAATATTCTAACGAGGTCTGGAATCCTCAATTTGAACAATTTCACTGGGTTAAAGATAACGGGCAAATCCCAGGAGGAAAGACCCCCTACCAATCCTACGGCGTAAGAACTGCTCAGATGTGTGATCTATGGAAAGGTGTGTTTGCTCAACAAAGTGATCGCGTGAAGTGTGTAATGA
>JAAHGR010000147.1 GCA_010672425.1 Symploca sp. SIO2E6 | reverse complement strand
AACCCTTACCAATGACTAATGACCAATGACCAATGACGATCCTCACCAGTCAACTTTAATAGTGCCGACCTACTTAAGAGATAAAACAATTAAGAAATAATTAAGTAACTCTAACGCGATCGCTTCTCAGGTATCGTAACCCTTGCTCCCCTCCCAGCGCAAGATTACTCATCTTCTTCTTTTCTTCCTTTGTGCTCTTTGTGCCTTTGTGGTTCACTCAATTAAAATGAACATTAGATGGTGCTACGAAAGTATCGATTAAAACTCGCATTACTGATATTTTTGTGTGAGATAGGTCACATAATCCGCTTCACTATCTTCCGGGGACATTGCTGTAGTTTTCGCAATCCCTCGCAGTCGTGACAAATTTCCCTTTTTTTGCCCCCCGCGAGTTTCCCTCTGTAGGGAGTCTAGTAGAGTTTGCACTAATTGCCAGCGATCGCGAATTGGTAATTGCAATGCCTGCTTTTGCAATTATTGTAACGTCATCAGCATTTTCCTGCCTAAATCTATCTCACCTCAATTGTAAATCGCTCTAACTACACAACGCGATCGCTTCTCAGGTATCGTAACTCTCACTCCCTTGCCAGCGAAAATTACTCATCTTCCTCTGTGTTCTCTGTGCCTGGTGTGGTTCAGGCGTTGGGTTTCGCTTGCGCTTCACCCAACCTACAAGAGAAAGCGATCGCATTGGGAAGATTTACCTACTTTACTGTAATTACGGTATACAACCGGTTTATTAACTCCTTTTGTCCAGTTAATCACAGATTTAACCAAGAAGTCGGGGATCTGGGTTGCTGCCTCTGTGCATTAATTTCCATTATATGCAGTATTGCAATTAATGGATTCATAGCATACAATACAATAAATGTCATATATGGCACTGCTGCCAATGGATTCACTAGAACAAAAACTGCCAAAATATAGGCAAAAGTAAGGTACTAAGTGATGTCCAGCAAAAATGAGGAAAAAATTGTGGCGATTAGGGTCGAGATGACTCAAGATCTGCGAAACAGATTCAAGTCGCTTGTCGTGCGTGAAGGAAGGAATATGAAGGATGTTGTAGTGGAATTTATCGAGCAATACATAGAGAAGAAAGAAAAAGAGCAGCAAAGACTTCCCCTATCCAACACCACCAAAGCTAAGGAGGGTGTGAGTGACTGAATCAATCAGAGCCTTTTCAGCCATTTCCAAAAGACATATACACTTTCGAGCAATTTTCAGTTTCAATTATTTAGGAGATTACTAAGATGACCACACAGCAACGACTGAACCGCCTTGAAGATGAATTCGAGACAGTCAAAGAACTACTGACATCAGCTGCCAAATACGCTGAGTCAACAAATGAGCGGTTGGATCAGCTAACTGTATCTCAGGAAACCACCCAAACTCAACTAGACCAACTATCTGAACGTGTAGACGCTTTTATTTTTAATGCTCAACGGTTGTTCAGTCAGACTGGTGAAAGAATGATTGTTGTAGAGGGACAAACAGAGAGACTCGTTGGGGTTGTACAAATGCTGCAACGTAATTACTCGGCTCAACAATCACAATTACAGGAGTTCCAGCTTACTACCAATGCAGCACTCGAACGGATGGATCGGATTCTTGATTATCTGCTCAAACAGAAAGAAAGTGGGGAAGGTTAGTCGGGAATCTCAAGTGCCTCAACGCGATCGCTTCTTTCCCGTAGATCCCCGACTTCTTCTTTCGGTTTGTCCAGTTAATTACTTTCTTCAACCGAGAAGTCGGGGATCTCAAGTGCTCAATGCGATCACTCCCCTCCCAGCACAAGATTACCCATCTTCTTCTTTTCTTCCTTTGTGCTCTTTGTGCCTTTGTGGTTAGCTCAATCAGTACCATCACAAATCCTGTAGACTGAGTTTGTTCCTCAACTCGGCCCAATTGTGGAGTACACTTACAACAATAGACGAAAGATTAACACCTCCTGGCTCCTGACATTAGTAGCCCTAGGTTTATCCTGTCTATTGCTTCTGACTAGTGGTTGTGCCCCGAACAGTAAAGCAACTAATGAAACTCAATTAATTTTAGTCACTCCTAGTGAGCCATCTACTTTTAACTTTCCCCTCAATCAATCTCCCTACGGTGTTTTTTCTTTCCTCTACGAAGGATTGGTGGATGTCAATGGGGTAACTGGCTCTTTAGAACCTGCCTTGGCTGAGTCTTGGGAGATTTCTCCTGACCTCCAGCGGATTGTTTTTACCCTCAGGAAGGGGCTAAAGTGGTCGGATGGCCAACCCTTGACTGTTGATGATGTAGTCTTTACCTATCGGGATATTTACCTCAACCCCAAAATCCCCACTGTATATAGAGATTTTCTCAGGATTGGCAATAGCAATGCTTTCCCTTCAATACAGCAACTCGATGAGCGGCGAGTTGAGTTTACCTTGCCTGAACCTTTTGCCCCTTTTGTGAGATACACCGCCAGATTAGTTATTCTACCAGCTCATGCCCTGCGCTCTTCTGTAGAATCTGCCGATGCTAAGGGCAATCCCCAGTTTTTGGCAACTTGGGGAACTGATACAGAACCGCAAAAAATTATTGGCAATGGTCCCTTCCAGATGGTAAGCTATTCTCCTTCAGAACGGGTAGTCTTCCAACGCAATCCCTATTACTGGCGTTCCGATACTCAAGGAAATCCTCAACCCTACGTCGAGAGGCTTGTCCTGCAAGTAATCGAATCTACCGACAACCAGTTACTCAGATTTCGTTCTGGACAGCTTGATAGCATTAAGGTAACTTCTGAAGCTTTTGGATTGCTCAAGCGAGAGTCAAACCGGGGTAAATATACCGTTTATAATGGTGGACCAGAAACTGGCATTAGATTTGTGGGTTTCAATCTTAATCAGGCTAGCAATGAACGAGGAGTACCTTTTGTAGACCCAATCAAGTCTCGTTGGTTCAATACTTTGGCTTTTAGACAAGCGGTTGCCTATGCTATTGACCGGGAAAGGATGAAAAACAATATCTATCGAGGATTGGGTGAAATTCAACATTCACCCCTTGGTGTCGTCAGTCCCTATTATTTGTCTCCAGAGGAGGGGTTAAAAGTCTACTCCTACGACCCCCAAAAGGCTAAGCAAATGCTTTTAGATGCCGGTTTTAAGTACAACTCCCAACAACAGCTGCTCGATTGGGATGGTAATCGGGTCAAGTTCACTATCCTAGTCAAATCAGAGGAAAAGTCTAGGGTAGATGTTGCGGTACAAATTAAACAGGACCTCAGCCAGATTGGCATCCAAGCAGATTTGCAGGTACTCAGTTTCAACGTTGTGATCAAAAAGCTACTCCGCAGTCGAGATTGGGATTGTTATGTCGGTTCGTTTGGTGTGCCTGGTGCAGATCTTGAGCCTTACCTTCTCTTCCTCTTCTGGTCTAGCAAAGGCTCATTTCATCAATTTAACCAAGGTCCTCAACCAGGAGAACCGCCAATCTTAGATTGGGTAGCAGCTGATTGGGAACAAGAACTCGATCGCCTCTTCTTAGCTGGAGTTGAAGAATTAGATCAAGACCAGCGCCAAATAATTTATGGTCAGTTTCAACAAATTGTCGCCGAACAGTTGCCGCTGTTTTTCCTAGTGAATCCCCTCTCCTTGCAGGCAGTACGCGATCGCGTCGAAAATCTCCAATTCTCGGCACTAGGAGGTGCTTTCTGGAACTTGTATGAACTAAAAGTTAGTGAGGATTGAGAAGATTTTAGATTTTAGATTTTAGATTTTAGATTGAATAAATAATGATGAAAACACTTATTTGGCAAAGGTTTTGGAAGCCGTTCTGGATTTTACTTCTATCCGTTCACTTGGTAGAAAGTGGTTCCGCTCAAGAACCTCTAGGACTTACCAACAATACCACTTCTGGGATATCACAAGCCAAGCCAACTTTTCAGGAAACACCAATGGTGATTACTAATGCTACTGTGGGCTGGAATAAAAATCTGATGGTGGACAATGTACCCTATGATTTGTATATTCCTCCAAACTATGGCGAGGTTTCTGAATATGTTCTCCCTTGCCTTCTCTTACTTCCTGGTTGGAATGTTCCCCGTACTGTCTCGGTAGAAAAGACTTCCCTAGTCGAATATGCTGAGCAATACGGATATGCTTTAATCTTACCAGAGATGGGGAAAACTCTGTATGAGAGTTCCTATTACCCAGAAACTACCATTAAATGGCATCCTGTTCCCGGCGGCAGATTCATTAAAGAGCAATTTATTCCCACAATTCAACAGAGACACAACCTGCTTAAACCAGATCACCACAATACGATGTTGGGATTTTCTACTGGTGGTAGAGGAGTTGCCCTCATCGCGTTAGAAAATCCAGGATTGTTTGTCGCCGGTGCTAGCCTTGCTGGAGATTTTAGTCAGGAAAATACGCCTAAAGACCGACTGATGACGGGAGTTTATGGCTCCTTCACTAATTTTCCTGAACGATGGCAAGGAAAAGATAATCCCCAAGCGCGGGTAGCTGAGTGGAAAATGCCTCTGTATCTCGCTCATGGCACTGCTGATGATATTGTTCCAGAATCCCAGAGTAGACTATTTTATGAAGCTCTGGTGGAGTATCATGGCGACACTATTGTAGTACAATACGATGCGATCGAGGGAGCTGGACATGGCTCCCAATTTATCCAAGGACAACTTGAAGAAGTTTTTCAATTCATTCACCGAAAAAAATTCTGAATGATAAATGATGAATGATGAACGTTAACTCATTCCCCGGATTTATCCGTGGAAATGAAAAAAGCATGGGCATCCTTATTTCCATCCCGTAGCTCCATTAAATGGGGTTATTCATCATTCATCGTTCATCATTCATCATTTCCTTATGACAGAGGATTGTCTCTCTTGCCACAATGGATAGATGAAGACTATCCAATCCTAAGCTATGACAACCAAATCAAAAAGAATGCTCACCGCTAGTGCTGTATTCAGCTCATTGGTAATAGGTGCTGCTTTAATGCCAATGCAAAAAGCTCAAGCACAGTTGAAACCATCTGGACCTGTGCCGGTGCATTCGCAATACTATTGCAGAGCTATAGTACGTGGCTTTAGTGATGTTACTGCTTTAAGGTGGGGTGAGGCTCACACTCTGATGCAACAAACGAACGGAGCTTATGAATGTCAACGTATGTATAGCGAAACTCAGTCAACTCACCAGCTTTATTTCTGTAGTGCTCGATTGTTCCCTTTAGTAGATATGAGGAATGTATCTCGGAAGGAAGTAGCAGAGCTTCAGAGACGTACTAATGGGGGGTATAACTGTAATCCCATTAATCAAACACAGCTTTATAATTGTATCGCTCAGTCGGAACCTCTGACAAATGTGAACAACATAATTTGGGAGGAAGCAAGAGACCTTCAGTTGCGTACCAATAGTGGTTATGATTGTCGTCCTCATTGACACTCCCCGCGCTAAAGCGACGGGGATTCTAAGTTCGTTGTAGCCACTTGCTCTAGCAGGGTTGCCCCAACTAGAGTAGAGGTTGCTACTCCCTTAGCGTTACTTTGGGTATGCCCTACCCTAGATTTGGCTTTGTGCAAAATGTTGATTGCTGCATTGGTATCCCGATGCAAAGTGCAACCACATTGACAAACATGAGTGCGAGTGGATAGAGATTTCTTGACTACTCGTTTACACTGGCTACATTCAATGCTGGTGTAGTGTGGTGGGACGGCAACAGCTTCTTTCCCAAACTTGCTAGCAAAATACTCTATCCATTGTCTAAACTGATACCAACTGGCGTCATTAATTGACTTGGCTAGGCAATGATTCTTGAGCATATTGCTAACTCTTAAGTCTTGCCTTCGGCACGCTACGCGAACATAGGCTACTAAGTCGTTAGACTTGCATACGTTACGTGCCACTCTCTTGGCATGTTCATTCCGTTGCCTACTTACTCTTAAATGTTTTCTTGAGTATCTAGCTCTTGCCTTGCGGCGTCCTGTTGAATATTTTTTCTTTTTGTAGATGCGACGCTGAGACTTTTTAATGTCAGATTCAGCTTTTCTTAGGAATCTGGGATTAGGCTCTTGGTAGCCATTAGAATCGGTATAAAATGACTCCAAGCCTACATCTAAGCCAATTTCCTTACCTGTTTTTGGTTGAGTATCAACACAGTCAGTATCAACACAAAACTGGCAATAGTATCCATCAGCACGATGAACCAAACGAACTCGCTTGATAGCTTTAACTGGATAAGTATGAATGTCCCATTTCCCCAAAAGTTTCAGTTGACCAATACTTTTTTGGTCAGTAAAGGTCACACGTCGCTTGGTTGGGTGAAGCTTCCAGCCTGTGGTTTTGTACTCAACTGAACGATTGTCTTTCTGAAATCTGGGATATCCTTTATTATCAGCTTTTTTCGACTTGCAGTTAGAGTAAAACCGAGAGATAGCTAACCATCCACGTTCAGCAGAAGCTTGACAAGCCATTGAGTTGAGGTCTTTCACAAATGTGAATTCGTTGCGTAGTTCTGTAGAGTGTCTACTCAAAGCTGATTTATCAATCTTGGTTCCCTTAGGTGCATCCATCCAATATCTAATGCACTTATTACGGATAAATTGAACAGTTCTGATTGCTTCATCAATAGCTCGATACTGAGCTGGTTTGGCTTTGATTTTGTACTCAAGAACTAGCATTGATTCGACTTCTCAATTTTCTTAGTATATTATACTAAATTTAATCCATATGTCGTGGTAAAAACAACCTTTCTGAACTAAAATTTTCAAGGCGATTAAAAGCGCTACCTCGCCTTCATCCCTGCTCTGAAGAGACAGGGCTTTCGGCTGCGTCCATAGTAATTATATCAAGTTCGGTAGAATTTATCATTAAGGCTGACGCACCGGATGCACCGGACACGGAGAAGTTTTTATCGTAAGCGATTAGGCGGACATGATATAACTCCTCCCAGGAGCAACCCACCCCTAACCCCTCCCAGGAGGGGAACCAGAGGCTCAGAAGCTCCAAGGGAAGAAAGAAGGTTGCAAGGTATTCGGGAATTATCACTGTTTATCCTTTCCTTGATATTAGGTGTAGTGACTATTCCCAATTCCCAATTCCCAATTCCCTACTCCCTCTTAGTAATTTTCAATAAAACTGGACTCGCCGATGCTCTTCTACAGGCCAATCTTCGTTTTCACCACCGATGAATAGTCGTTCAATACGGACATATTCCTCGGAAAGCTGCTTGAGGGAGTTGATTAGGATATCAAGAGCAATAGCATCACTAGTGCCCAGATCAAACCAACACCGACCCCAGATG
This sequence comes from Symploca sp. SIO2E6, assembly GCA_010672425.1. Taxonomy (GTDB): domain Bacteria; phylum Cyanobacteriota; class Cyanobacteriia; order Cyanobacteriales; family Coleofasciculaceae; genus Caldora. The sequence continues at coordinate 5,991 of JAAHGR010000147.1, read as the reverse complement.
CCTAAATACTCGAACTCTCCTTGATTATGCATGAGTGCCATCATCTTGCGATCGGCTCTCTTGTGGTCATAGTCCAGGTAACTGATTTCCAGACCAACTTCCTGAACCTGGAGGTTTTCCGCATCAAATCCTCCCAGTTTACCTAAGAAAAACCAGGAATTGAAAACCTCTTCAACGTATTCCTTTTCCATGGGGGAGGGAACAGTGCTAAACTCTAGCCAAATCCATAAGTCAAAAGGGTCAAATTCGCGGAATACTACCTGCATTGCTGTTAAATTGTTAGGGTTCGATGAGTATTCTATTGTAAAGTGAGCCATTTACAGGAGGCAGGAGGCAGGAGGCAGGAGGCAGGAGGCAGGAGGCAGGAGGCAGGAGGCAGTTCCCATGAAAAAATTTCACCACCAGGTGATGAAAGTTGACTCTCAATTCCCAATTCCCAATTCCCAATTCCCAATTCCCAATTCCCAATTCCCAATTCCCCATGATATCAATGGCTGTATACAACGATCGCGAAGCATTTATCCCCTACCGTCGCAGTGACCTCATAGAGCTATGTATCCGTGATGGTAAGCTTTCTGTTGACCAACAAGCGACCTTCCGCGAATTTTGTGATATTCTTACAGCCTACTATCACTTCCAATTTCACGGTTACTTGGAAACGATTAAATACAATTTTGATCCTTTCAACCCTGATGCTGTCACCAAAGTTGTTCATCAACCTAATCCGGAAGAACTACAACAGATGGAGGCAGAACTCATTGTTGCTGTTACCGAAGTGTTGGAAAGCGCCAACTACATTCCCCTCTCCCAGGAATCTCTGCAACGCGCTTTTAAAGTAAAATCCCTCATTGACCTCAAAACAGATATTGATTTTAACGAGTTTGAACAACTCCTTTGCTATTATCGCGGCGATGATACTCAAACTATTACAACCAAACGGTGGTGGTTTTGGCACAAAGAAATCCAGTTAGACATCCTCAAACAGATTTTTGTTTTCTTGCGCTTTAAAGATGCCACTTACTTTGAACAGAAAAATGTTGATGTCAGCACACTTAAGTTTATCCCCGGTAAGGCTTACGTCTACTATTATCAAAATGTTCCCAAACCGGATCTCGAATTCCTCTTTCCCAACATCAAAACTAGTATGACCTGGAAAGATCGCCTTTTGATCGGTGTTCCCGCGATCGGTGCAGCCATTCCTCTGTTGTTGAAGGTTGCACCTCAAATTCTCCTGATCATCGGTGTCATCGCTTTCTTGATGGGTTACCCTCTGGATATCGTAGCTCTTCGAGCTGACGAAGAAACCGTTAAAGACTTCGTGCCTCTTCTTTTAGCAGTTCTTTCTTTGTTTATTGCTTTGGGAGGCTTTACCTTCAAGCAGTATACCACATACCAGAGCAAAAAAATCAAATTCCAGAAAGATGTAACGGATACACTCTTCTTTCGCAACATTGCCAGCAACACCAGTGCTTTGGGTACTCTCATCGATTTTGCGGAAGAGGAAGAAACTAAGGAAATTCTTCTGGTATATTATCACCTACTCACAAGCGATCGCCCCCTCACCCCCCAAGAACTTGATGATCGCATCGAAGAATGGATGGACGAGAAACTCGACACCAAAATCGATTTTGATATCCAAGGTCCATTGAACAACCTCGCTAAAATTCGAGGTAATTTCACGCAAGCAAAGCACCTAGTCAAAGATCAGCCTCTGTTATCCTTTGATGATCAGCATCGCTGCCGACTTCTCCCCCTCGACCAGTCCAAGCAAGTCATTGATTACGTGTGGGATAATGCTTTCGGGAACTGAGAATGGGGCATTGGGCATTGGGAATTGGGAATTGGGAATTGGGCATTGGGAATTGGGAATTGGGCATTGGGAATTGGGCATTGGGAATTGGGCATTGGGAACTGGGAATTGGGCATTGGGAATATGAAGATGTACTTCACATATACGAGAACTACTTTAATTGGAGAAATAGAGTACTATAATATAGGTACAAGTTAATTACCCATATATAAACTTTTGTAACTTAATTCCTGAAACTTTATTTTTTCTATTGAAAGAATAATAAGTAGGTCTATACTACTATGCTTTATTGATTTTGATCAATGTAATGCTTACTAAGAATAGTTACCCAACAGCTGACTCTAACTACGACAACACTGCGGCTTTAGAAGAACCAAGGAGTGAATTCCTCCCACTGTTGAGTAGCAATCCCAATGCTACGGCGAAGATGTTTCTTGACTTTGATGGCCACACCACTTCCGGAACTGCCTGGAATTTCCTCTACAACAACAATATTGTTACTCCTGCCTATAGTCTTGATGCTGACACCAGTAGCTTCAGTACCACTGAACTAGAGGCAATTACAGAAATCTGGCAGCGGGTAGCAGAGGATTTTGCGCCATTCAACGTCGATGTAACCACGATAGAACCTGGTAACTTCTCCGCTACGGAAGCGATACGGTTGGTAATCGGTGGTTCCTCTGAGGATTGGTATGGTCCCAGCGCTGGGGGACTTGCCTTTCTTGACTCCTGGAGATGGCATGGCGATACTCCAGCATTTGTTTTTGAGGACAATTTGGCTAATGGCAACCCAAAATTCACTGCTGAGGCTAGTTCCCATGAGATAGGTCATGCCCTTGGTTTAGAGCACCAGAGTATTTATGATGCTAATGGCAATAAAACTAATGAGTATAACCCCGGTAGTGGTGAAACTGGCTGGGCTCCTATTATGGGAGTAAGCTACAACCAAAATTTGACTACCTGGCATAACGGATTGAACAGCAGTGGAGTAAATAATCTCCAGGATGACATGTCGATCATTGCTTCAACCGAGAATGGCTTTGGTTACCGCAGTGATGACCATGGTAATACGAATGCGACAGCTACAGTTCTGTCTAGCCCCAACTTTAGTAGTTCCGGCATTATTGAACAAATGAGCGATGTGGATGTATTTACCTTCGCTACTAGCGGTGGTCATCTCAACCTCAATCTTGATGTTGCTCAAGTTAGTCCTAATCTGGATCTGGTGGCGGAGTTGTGGGATAGTAATGGTAACTTGCTAGTTACAGATAACCCGGTTGACCAACTTACTGCTACTATTAACACTTCAGTGGCTGCTGGTGCTTATTACCTACACGTTAAGAGTAATGGTGAATATGGTCGGGTTGGTACTTACACCCTCAACAGTACTATTACTCCTCAGAGTAACATTTTTACTGGAGATGACTTTGATGCCGAAATTGATAGTAGCCAATGGTTAGAGATTAGTAATGGCTCAGCCAATAGCAATTTTGCTGGCTCTGGCAACTCCCTATATTTTAGCGGCGGCTCTGCTGAGGATAACTCCCGTTATGCAGTTACCAATGCCATAGATTTCTCCAATGGTGGCAGTATTTCGTTTGATCTGATTTTTGGCGATAGTAGTAATGGCGGTGAGGATGCCGATCCAGGGAAAGATGTGATCTTGGAATATTCCCTTGATGGAGGCATTACCTGGAGCACGATCAACAGTTATGGTACAGAAGACTATACTAGTTGGACTAGAATTACGGAAATTGTTCCTGTAGCAGCCCAAACTACTAATATCACTCTCCGGTGGCAGCAACCGACCCACGATGGCTCCAACTTCGATAACTGGGGTCTCGATAATATTTTAGCTGATACCAACAATGGTCAGATTCAGGGTAAAGTCTGGGATGATCAAAACGGTGATGGTATCCAAGATACTGGTGAGTTGGGATTAGCCAATCGGACGGTTTACCTAGATCAAAACCAAAATGGTCAGCTAGATGCTGGGGAAACTACCGCCACTACAGATACCAATGGTAATTACCTCTTCTGGGGTTTAGCAGGAGGCACTTACTACGTTACCGAAGTTGTACCCCAGGGTTGGCAATTAACTCAACTTGGAGTACCTGTCCCGCCATCGGATGTCTTGGCAGAAAATCCAGAAAACCAGCCTATCGAAGTACCGGAATCACCAGATGAGAGCCTGCCGAGCATCACAACGACAGATTCAGAGATTGCCATCTATACCGATGGTGAAATAGTTGCTACTTCAGATCAGATTATCACTCCCCAAACCAATGAATCTGGCTCAATCATCAATATAGACGACTTCCGTGCTGATGAACGGTTTGCGGGGATTGACGGCAGTGGTTTGGCCACAGTAATCCTGGATACTGGTATTGATTTAGACCATCCCTTTTTCGGTCCTGACAGCGACAATAACGGCATTGCTGATCGCATCGTCTACAGTTATGATTTTGCTGACGGGGATGCAGATGCCAGTGATGTGAATGGCCATGGCTCCAACGTGTCCAGTATTGTTGCCTCTTCTGATAGCACTTATACCGGCATCGCACCAGGAGCTGATATTATCCACCTCAAGGTGTTTGAGGATAGTGGAGCAGGCAACTTCTCCTATGTAGAGCAAGCCTTACAGTGGGTAATCGCAAATGCTGCTACCTATAATATCACCAGTGTCAATATGTCCCTAGGGGACTCAGAAAACTACGATACTCCCCAAGCTTTGTATGGCATAGCCGATGAGATGGCAGCCTTAGCCGCCATGGATGTGATAGTTGTCTCCTCCGCAGGTAACAGTTTCTTCAGCTTTAACAGTGTTCAGGGAGTCTCCTATCCCGCTGCTGACCCCAACTCCCTCGCCATCGGTGCGGTGTATGACTCGAATAGTGGTAGCTTTACTTACGGTGATGGTGCCAGGGCCTTTACCACGGAAGCAGATCATCTTACCCCCTTCTCCCAACGTCACGAAAGCTTAACCACCATCTTTGCTCCGGGAGCACCGATTACCGGTGCAGGTCCGAATGGAGGTATCGTTACTCAACACGGTACAAGCCAAGCTGCACCTCATATTGCCGGGATTGCGGTACTAGCTCAACAATTGGCTCTACAAGAACTAGGGCGCCGACTAACGGTAACAGAATTGAGTGAACTGTTAGATGATACTGGTGCAACCATTAATGATGGTGATGATGAAAATGACAATGTTACCAATACAGGTCTTGACTTCAAGCGGGTCGATGTGCTGGCTTTAGGGGAAGCAATTCTTAACCTAGCTGGTGAGCATTCTGATACCTACACCGTCAACTTAAATCCTGGCGAGACTGTGACGGATATTAACTTTGGTAACCAAGAAATTCCCATTGTTAACGCTGGTTTTGAACTCGGTGATTTCACTAACTGGGATGTTATCGGTGAGACTAGTATTGAGGAAGCAGCGGTTGGCAGCAATCCCACCGAGGGAACCTACCAAGCTATGGTTGCTACTGTCGATGACGTTTTAAGTGATTCTGTAAGTGATACTGAGCTCGAAACTTTTTTGGGAATCAATCCTGGAGACTTAGATGCACTGGGTAATGGTAATGCAATATCTGGTTCTGCCATAAAATTGACTTCGATTCAGGTGGCAGCTGGGGATAGTTTGAGCTTCGATTGGAACTTTCTCACCAATGAAGACCCCTTCAGTTTCTACAACGATTTTGGTTTTGTGTCAATTACCTCTGGAGATTTATTGGAACTAGCAGATACCACCAATCAATTGGGAGACTCTGCTGGTTCCTTTAATTTAGAAACCAGTTACGGAACTTTTACCCATGAGTTCACAACTGCTGGTACTTTTACAGTGGGTATTGGAGTGGTGAATGTGGAGGACGAAGATGTTAACTTTAACTCAGCGCTACTGGTAGATAATTTAGTAATTTCCTAGGGTTGGGGAGAAAACCTCAATGTTGGTAAATTAGGCGTTGCTGATTCTTGCTCGCTAAAGGTCAAAAGCGAGCAAGATGCTCGCACTACTTTTCCTTAGAATTTCCGAAATAAAGTCAGGCAGCTCAAGGGGTGACAAGCAGGCTGAAGCCTTTAGATGGTGAGTTTTTCATCCCATTGACCTCTCCAAAGATGCACTCAAGAAGAGACAGGTAAACTTGAGAATGAAATTGAGCAACGGCCTGTTGATA
>JAAHGR010000146.1 GCA_010672425.1 Symploca sp. SIO2E6 | reverse complement strand
ATGCTATTCGGTTTTTCCGAAGTTAAAATTTATAGAGAGGCTAAAAACAATTTAAAAGAAACCAAAGAATTTCAGAAAGAGAAGAATTATTCTAATTGCCTCAGTCAAGCTGACGAAGCTTTGAATACATCTAATAAACTCCGCATTATTGACAAAAACCAACTCAATAATGAGTTAGAAAAAATAAAGAGTAGTTGTCGGCTGGGAAGTAACAAGGAAACCAATCAAAAAATATTAAGTTATGCTCGATCACTTGCTGATAAAAATGAGCATTTATCTGCTATCAAGAAAGCATTAGAAATCACTAAAATTGATAATGACACTTCTTACAAAGAAGCTCAATCGCTGATTGATTATTCAGCTAATCAGATTATAAGTTCTGCCGAAAAAAAATATGATAAAGAAGGAAAATTGACTATCTCACTTGATATATTAAGTTCTCTGATAGAAATCATCCCCAATCATCCTCAACTTCAACAAAAAGCGAATGCTTATAGTAAGTGGTCGAAACAAGATTTGAGGAATAATGAATATAATATTGACCAAGCTAAAACAAAACTAGAGGAAGGTAATTGTTCTAAAGCAAAATATTTTGCAGGCTTAGTTAGTAGTACTACTTATTATGATAAACAAGCTAAATCAATTATTGCTCAAGCGAAAGAATGTCAGTATAAACATTTATTAAAATTAGCCCAAAAAAGCCATGATAGTGGTAAGTTAATGGCAGCCATAGAGCAAGTCAAAGAAATTCCCCAAGATGCCAGTGTTTATCCTGACGCTAATCACTTACTTACCCAATGGAATAGTAAGTTAAAATCAGATATAGAAAAATTCATCAAGCACTACTTTGAAGAAGATCTGAATCGCAAGAATTATAAGCTAGCATGGGCCCACCTTACTGAAGATTTTAAGAAGAAAAAGGCTCCCAAACATGAAGACCTTGAAGAACATTGGAAAGATAAATTGGTCTTTGTAGAAAATGTAACTGTAGATAAGACACAATCCAACTTTACTTTAATCAAAGCTGAGATAAAATATAAATATAGAGAACCAGAAAAAGCTGATACTAATCATAATTATGAGTGGTGTTTGCGGAGAGATGATAGTTTCCAGTTTAAGTTTAAGTTTGAGGCTCAAAAATTTTGTGATCCTTAGGTTTGGGCAACTATAGCAATTGTATTTGCGATCAGTGGCGATCGCTAGGCGGGAGGCTCCGAGGCAGGAGGCAGAAGGAGGTAGGAGGTAGGAAATAATAGTGTTTCTCCCATCATCAATTTTGAATGCAAGAATTTTGAATTCGCCGTTAGGCGCTCATTACTTATTACTTATTACTTATTACTTATTACTCATTACTCATTACTCATTACTCATTACTTATTATATCAATTCCGGTTGTATCGGAATGATTAATGATTTGGCTTTTTGGTTAGAAAACATAGACGTCGGCGGGCGCAAGCATTCATTGGTGTCAACTTAAGCTAGGGATAGCTTAATGCTTAGCTTCTACACCCGCCCAGAGTTTAAACTCTGGGCTAATAGCTAAGGTCCACGCTTTGTGGACTGAAGATTTTTGGTAAGATTGAGTCATCTTTAGATGACTTGAGCTATTAGCCTGGAGTTTAAACTCCAGGCGGGGCAAGGCTTTCACCTTAAGTTGACACCAATGGCAAGCATTGCGCCCCTACCAGAGTGAATATTATACCAATATAGCCGGAATTGATATTACTTGTTACTCATTCTCCCCAACTCTGCTCATCTCTGTGCTTGAGATCTGTACTTCAGTCGCCGCCGCTGAATTGCCGCCTGACGGTGGGATTGGAGAGATACGACTTGAGCCTCATTACTTTCTCTGGCTACTCGAATTAGTAGTCCTGCTGAGCACAAACTAGCAATCATCGAACTGCCGCCATAACTAAAGAAGGGCAGAGGCAAACCTGTAGTTGGCAAAACTCCAGTGGCTACACCAATATGTAATAGGGACTGCCCCACAATCAAAATCATGGCTCCAATTGCTACTAGTCGATAAATTCTGTTTCGTGCTTTCATTGCTACAATCACCGCCAATGTTGCATAAGCCATTAACAGTAACAGCAGTAAAATACTACCGACAAAGCCAAATTCTTCGGCAAATACGGAAAAAATAAAATCTGTATAGGGAATTGGTAAATAAAATTGCTTTTGTTGCCCTAAACCAAAACCAGCGCCCCAAGTGCCTCCAGAGCCAACCGCAAGTAGACTTTGAATCAGCTGGTATCCATCTTGTAAGGGATCAGCCCAAGGATTGAGAAAGGACATCACTCGACGCCGTTGGTATTCTTTGATACTTATACTTATTGCAGCTAGTAGAACACCACCTAATGCAGTCCCCCCTAGTTGAGAAAAAGGCAACCCTGCAGCCAATGCTACTAGCCATAAAGTCATGCCACACAGAGCTGTTGTACTCAAATTTGGCTGTAGCAAAATGCCCAGAAGTACCATGGCAAAAATCCCTAACCATAGCCAGCGAGATCTTCCAGGCAGTTCCTGCCATTGCCCAAAGACGCGAGCGCTTTGTAGTACTAAAAAAGGCTTAATTAACTCAGAAGGCTGAAGCAGGGGCACAGGACCAAGGGATAGCCAACGAGTTGCACCGTTGACGGTGGTTCCTACCCCAGGAATTAAGGTGATTAAAATAAACCCTAATAGCAAGAGTAACAACCAATGAGTAATTTTTAGCAGATAGCGCAGGGGCGATCGCACAATTAGATTAAATCCAATCCAGCCCAATGCCAACCAGATTAGCTGTCGCTTAAAGTAATAAAGTCCATCCCCTAGCTCAACATCAGCAACTGGGTATGATGCTGAGAATAAAACTGCTAAACCGACAAACATCCATACCAAAGTTAACCACCGCAGTAGTCGGGCTCCCATAGCCCACTCTTTGGGGTTGGGATTAAGCAATAGAATCAGGTTGCGTAGAACCACTCTTGATTAATTATGAACAACAACGCAGAACTCATGCACCACCTCAAAACAACCCTGGTAAATAGATGGAGAATGTCTAATCTAGCAGGTTAAGTGGCCTGAGGGCATCCCCAATCCTATGGATTTTACAGTAAAATTCCCAAAAAAAAGGGGGGGGTTGGTAACCCCCCCCTCACATTTTTGGAGTTTGCTCACTCATTACAGAAGTCCAGTATTAGTACCCTGTTGACCGGTGGCTAGCTCAACGTTGACAATTTTGCCCCCCATCTTCATAATCCGCTGCTGCTCACGGAACCAATTGTCGTAAGGAACAAGTTTAGTGAAATAGGTATTTTGTAACTCCCTTTGTGTCCTGATTCTGGTTTGGCTGGGAACACAGGCAGTTACTTTAAACATACGCATGGGTTTATTTCTCCTGAATTGAGTTAAAAATTTTTGAAGAAAGAATTCTTGTTTTTGAAGCAAGTAACTAAAAGTAGCGAGTAAAATGCTCTATTGTCTATATTTTCGACTTCGGCAAGGCACTCTCATCGGTTTGATGAAACCTCAATTGGTTAAAGTTGTAGGGTCACTGTGAAACTTCGCTGCTATGTGAAAAGAAAATTTTGCCCAGGTTAGGGAGTCAATCGTCAATACTAGACTTGTTGTCTAGCTTGCACCTGAGCAAAGTGAGACTTGCCTAGCACTCACGATTGACTTCCCAGACCTTTCGTAAGATAACTGACTACAAGCTCAGAATTGAGATAGGAGACTTATCCTAGCTCAAACCAGAGGAAATGTAGTCGAAATAAACACCCATTTCCTTGCCAGCATCAGGACCGACAAGAGCAGCGGTAACTTCTTTCATGGCTTGAATTGAATTTACGGTGTTGCCAATGGGAACACCTAGGGAGTTGTAGGTTTCTTTCAATCCGTTGAGTACGCGCTCATCCAGGATAGATGGGTCACCAGCTAACATCGCGTAGGTAGCGTAGCGCAAGAAATAGTCCATGTCGCGAATACAAGCGGCATAGCGGCGGGTGGTGTACATATTGCCACCTGGACGAGTGCTCTCTGAGTACAACAAAGACTTGGCAACTGCATCCTTAACAATAGCGGAAGCATTAGCACTGATAGAAGTTGCGGCACGTACTCGCAGTTCACCAGTCTGGAAATAGCCTTTGAGTTTGTCCATAGCGGCAGTATCTAGGTATTTGCCCTGGACATCAGAAGAATTGATAACAGCGGTAATTGCGTCTTGCATGATTCCCTTTCCTTATTTCACTTAGTCTCGTAAATGTAAGCTAAAGATTCGATATCCCTAGCCTACAGCAAGCCTCCAACCACGTAGTCGAAGTAAGTATTAGCTTCTCCTACATCTTCTCCGGATAGCAAGCCACCAGCTACAGCTTTCATGCAACGGACGCTTTCAGCAACAGCATCAATAGAGGTACCCAAAGACTTGTACATTTCTTTTGCACCAACTAAACCAATTTCTTCGATTGGTGTGACATCGCCAGATACGATGCCATAGGTGATCAGACGTAGGTAGTAGTCCATGTCTCGCAGGCAAGTAGCGGTCATTTCCTCTCCGTAGGCGTTTCCACCAGGAGAAACTACATCAGGGCGCTTCTGGAACAGCTGATCTCCTGCTTCCTTGATAATACGCTCACGGGACTCAGTCAGAACTGTGGCAATGCGCAGGCGAGCGTCACCAGATGTTACAAAGTCTTTAATGCGGGATAGTTCGCCAGGGCTGAGATAGCGTGCCTCGGCGTCTGCATTCACGATTGATTTCGTGACAATACTCATCTATGGATTCCTCCAAAAAATATCTAACCAGGTGTGAATAAAACTGGTATTCAAATTACAGTACGATGGCTGAGCCACTTACTCCTAATGTGCCAGATTCTCAGCCTTTTTATTGCTGGAACTTTCACTAACTCAAGCACTCCAGGTATTCCTAGGGTGACTTAGAGTTGTGAGTGATACCTTAGGTAAGGGTCACAGCTACCTTCGGTGAACATTCTGCGATAGAATGTTCACCTTCTTCCCATCTTCGCAATACTTTGTAATATTTCTCCTCAGATTGAGGCAAAAGTTAAACTCATCCCCCGGAAGATAGTACGGGGGATGAATCTAACAGTTACCTCTAATCCCTAGCTTTACCCCAAGTAGTTGCCAACCCGAAGGTAAGGGACACGTTGATAAGGGACTACGTTCTCACCGAAGAAACGAGTATATTCTGAAGTCGCAATGATCTTTGCTACTGTTACCTTCAGTCCCTGCTCAGTCAAGAGTTTATTGTAGGTTTGAGTCTCTGTCTCCGTCGTAGGAGTACGTCCTAGTAAGTGACGGCATAAGAGCTCAACTACCTTGTTACTGGGATAGGGTACGTAGAAGCGCTGATGATACAGCTCAGAACTTGCTAAGGCTTTGACAAACTCCCGGACAGAAATTTTACCTTGGCGGAGTTGGTTATCCAGCTCAGGACACTGATATTCTTGGATGACCTCATGACTGGAGATATCCATTACCTGGGAGTAAATCGCCTTGATTACCAGTTCGATTTCCCCTTGACTGGCTCCTGAGTTCAACCGGAACATTTTTGCTGGTTGACGGCGAGTAGAATTGGATACTTCTTCTACTGAAGTCCCATTGCTCTTAGTGAAGGAGCGACCCAGGGTAACAAAGTCTGGTGTTTTTGCTGACTCCTGCCGTTCTTTCGCCTTCAGATCAGCGATCGCTTTTCCTGTCATGGGCATTTTAGCAGCATCCATCCGAGATTTTACCGGTTCAAAGCTCGGAACCACTACCTCATTATCCTGCTTGGTCTGCTTGTTATAGAGCCTTTGGGTATTGGGGAAGTTGGCAGCAGGTAAGGTTGGGAAGCGCCGATAAGGCACGACATCTTCATTAAACGCCTGGAGATATTCCATGCTATTGACCATAGCTCCGATAAAGCTACGGATGCCCTCAGTCGCTAGAATTTGATTATACTTTTGGATTTCCTGCTGGTTGAGGGGCGCACGACCCAGGAAGTGCTTTGTTCCCAGCTCAATTACTTTCGTGTTGGGGTAGGGAGTGTAAAACTCTTTAATGTAGAGGTCTGAGCAACCTAACCCTTCAATAAATTCCTTAACCGTAATTTCGCCATTACTCAGCCTGCTTTCGAGGGAAGTGAACTTCTCCTGGACGGTGTAGGGTTCAACATCTCGCTCAAATATCTGTCGGTAAGCTGCACGCACCAGATTTTGTACCGCTGGCTTATCACCGAGATCCGTCAGCTTAAAGATCTTAGTTTGCTCCCGCTGGACAGTAACCCCCTGATTAACGCGGAAGTCAATTTCTGGTTCTGTCCGGTTGTCAGGAACTTGACCTAGTTCCACAAAGCGGGGAGTTGCTACCTGCTTCGGAGGATTACCAAAACCTTCAGTTAAAGCACCCGGTCTGAGCGATCGCAACTGTTTACCAAAGGGAGTCAGATAACGCTCATAGGGAACTGTATCTTCTCCAAACGCCTGTTCATACTCTTTCGAGTCGATAATGCCGTCAATTAAAGCGTAGAAGCCTTGTTTGGCACAGATATCAAAGTACTGGTTAGTCTCCTGACGACCATAAGTAGGACGTCCCAACAAACGCCGATGGAGATACTCGACTCCCTTCATCACGTACAGGGGTGTCCAGTAACGCTTACGAACTCCGTCTGACTTCGCCAAGATGCGGATAAATTCCCGCACCGTAATCTCGCCATTTGCTAGCTTAGTTTCCTCTGCCGACAGGCGTTCCCCTTCATAGGGAATACATCCAAATACTTGCAAGTAACAAGCACGAATTATTAATTGGGTTGAGGTTTCTGCAAAATGGACATTGGAGTCTTCACTCTCCCCATCACTGCTAGGTAATGGCTCTAAGCGGAAAACTTTCCGTCCCAAGGAACCAGGAACACTACCGATCGCTTCTGGATTGCCATTTTGATTATTGATACCAGGTCCTTGGTGAATTAAGACGCGCTTGGTATCTTTACCAAAGGGAGATGGTCGGGAATTAGGATTACGAGTTTCTTTCTGGAAAATTGCCCCAAACTGAATCTCCAGTGGGTCGTTTCCGGAACCATAAGGATGTTGGTCGGGTAATGGTTGCCCGTACTTAGCAAAGGTGGTAATAAACTGAGGTACTTTGCGGAAAGGTGCACTATAACGCAACAAATCTTGCTGCATTCCCCAGTTGCGGCATTCTTGGGCTTCTTGACCCAGACCCCGCAGGTAGGGAACGGTTTCTTCACCGAAGTAATCGGAGTATTCCTGGGAATCTACTAAAGCATCGATGAGTGCCGACAGACCACCATCGGAAACGATGGAGAAGTAGGTCTGAACTTCTTCCCGAGAACTCGGACCGCGGCCTAGAACATGACGGAAAGCCAGTTCTAGAGCACGACTGTTGATAAATGGCTCGAAGAACTGTTTCCTGTAGAGGGGAGATTTACTCAAACGACGGACAAACTCCTTCATGGAAATGTTGCCGTTTTTGACCTGAGATTCCAGATAAGAGATGGATTGGCTGTAAGCACGGGTAATATCCCTTTCAAAGATTTGCCGATAGGCAGCTTTGACCACCTCTTGCTTTTCTGATGACGACAGACCAGGCTTCATCACAAATTTAGGACGCCTTTCTGCCGCATTGAAGTAGCTTTGGGGTAGTTGTAGACCCTGTTGGTCAACAGAAGGACGCTGCCGCAGTTTATTGGAAGGGGTAGCGGCTTTGAATTCGTTAATCGTAATTTCAAAGTAGTTAGCTACAATCTCAGTTGCTTCCGGATCGCCCTTGAAACACCCTAAACAAGCCTTGCTCATTTCTTGTAGTGCCACCAATGTCGCAGCTGCAGAGCAAGCATTTTCAATCACTTCCCGCAGACCCCGGACATTGACAATCAGAATATTGGGGTCCCCGGCCACAATACCATAGGTAACGTAGCGCAACATCCAAGACAAGTCTCGCAGAGACTTTTGCATGTTTCTCGGACCATAACGGGCAATGTTAATCGGTCGGAAACCTGCTGGTGCTGGACCACCGCCAGAGCCACTAAAGAGGGAACCTAAGCTAAAGCCACCAGCACTTTCCACATAAGTAGCAGTGCCTAACTCTCTGGCTTGTTGAGTTTGGGGGCTGCTAACTGTCTTGACCATTACCGGTTCAGCTGCTTCCGGCTTTTCTAAGTAAGCCATCGGTGAACCACCGGTGAAAATTCGGTTAGCAGCGCGGGATACAATCAGATCGGAATTTTTGGTGATCGTATCGGCAATCTCTAAAAGCTTTGTTCCAGAGCGGAAGAAACCAGCAAGTTCGCTGAGTTCACCTCCCGCTAAAAATCGATCTTGCTGTTCTGCTTGGATAATTGTTGCAAACGGTACTGTTTGGTATAGTTGCGGACGTGCAACCGAGCTTCCACCACTTGCCTTAACACTCATTTGTTCTCCAACGCTCCCATTAACAATTTTTACTGTGTTAAGCCTGACCAGAGTTCTAAATACCAGTCTATTTGGCTTATTTTAGGCTGAGCGCACTTCGATTTTTCCCATTCCCTAACTTTGGCAGGGGGGTTGCGCTACTGGCTTCAATAAACAAATGTCCTGGCTAAACCACGTCAGTTTCTAGATTAAAACGTTTCTGATGTCTCAGTCCGGACTTATTTATTAAGAAGTGTATAGAACACCTTTTTGGTTTCACACCAAGTCATAATAATTGATTTGGTGTCATTATTCTGAGACGTACCATAAGTTTTGTTACAATTTGCATTAATTGGGGATTTGAAAGTGACCACAGTAAGTATTAATACCTAAGTGGGTATGCGGGAACAGGGGGACGCGGGGACGCGGGGACGCGGGGACGCGGAGATTAGGACACCAGTCTATGGGCTCAACAACCTTGCACTTTAACCCAGGAATCCAAACATGAACTCTTAACTTATTACTTATTACTTCAAGGTTATGGAAGCCTTCCAGAATACTAGCGTTGCCGTTCAGCGGCTCTATGATACTTACCCTTTTCCACCAGAGCCTTTACTGGATGAACCACCTCCTGGTTACAACTGGCGCTGGAATTGGTTATCGGCTTATAGCTTTTGCACCGGTCAAAAACCTCA
Source organism: Symploca sp. SIO2E6 (assembly GCA_010672425.1). Taxonomy (GTDB): domain Bacteria; phylum Cyanobacteriota; class Cyanobacteriia; order Cyanobacteriales; family Coleofasciculaceae; genus Caldora. Next base: position 4,205 of record JAAHGR010000146.1, on the reverse strand, counting down.
CCGGCAAGATATCCGCATTCTGGATGCTGGTTGTGGTACTGGTGTAGGGACGGAGTATCTGGTTCATCTCAATCCCCAAGCCTCTGTGGTAGGGATTGATTTGAGTCCTGGTGCTTTGCAGGTAGCAAGGGAACGCTGTCAGCGATCGGGAGCAAATCGGGTTGAGTTTCATAATTTGAGTCTTTATTATGCTGACCAGCTGGAAGGAAAGTTTGATCTGATTAACTGTGTTGGGGTCTTACATCATTTACCAGATCCCATTCGAGGAATTCAGTCTCTGGCAGCCAAGCTTGCTCCAGGTGGGTTGATGCATATCTTTGTCTATGCAGAATTGGGACGCTGGGAAATTCAGCTGATGCAGCAAGCGATCGCACTTTTGCAAGGTGACCAGCGGGGAGATTATCGAGATGGTGTTAAGGTCGGGCGTCAGTTGTTTGAATCTCTACCAGAGAATAACCGCATTGTCAAGCGAGACAAGGAACGTTGGTCCTTGGAAAATCATCAGGATGAATGTTTTGCCGATATGTATGTTCATCCCCAAGAGATTGACTACAACATTGATACGGTCTTTGAACTGATTGAGGCTTCGGGTTTAGAATTCCTCGGCTTTTCCAATCCTCGCTATTGGGACAAGGAGCGACTTTTGGGGAAAAAGCCGGAATTGATGGAAAGAGCAGCAAAGCTGAATGAGCGCCAATTGTATCGATTAATTGAATTATTAGATCCAGAACTGACCCATTACGAGTTTTTCCTTACCCGTCCTCCCCTACCTAGAGCAGATTGGTCAGATGACCAGGTACTCTCAGCAGCAATTCCAGAACTCAATCCTTGTATGAATGGTTGGCCTAGTCAGTCCCTGTTCGATTACGATTATCAGTTGATTCATTTATCAGAACCAGAGTTTGACTTTATGGAAGGGTGTGAAGGTAATTCTACACCGGAGGAGGGGGAGGTAAAAACCGTAGGAGAGATTTTAGCTGGTGTCGAGTTGGATTTGGAGGGAGTGCGATCGCTTCTCAAAAAACAGTTAATTATGCTGAGGGTTATCAACAGACACCCAATTCAATAACAATTAATCACATAAGCTCACAAACCAGCATCATGTAGTGCGAGCATCTTGTTCGCATTTGACCTAAGCGCGAGCAAGATGTTTGCGCTACGCGAACGCACTACCCTATATGATGTAAGAACAATACCCTTGCTTACCGATTGTTCATAGCAAAAGCCATGACAGCCAATGCGATCGCACTTCCAACCCGTAGCGCTGGAAGAGAACAATATTTTATGTTGCCGGGATGTTACACCTGGCAACAGTTTCAATCCCTGAAAACTTCCCTTGGAGAAAACACTAATCTTAAAATATCCTATCTTGATGGCATAATAGAACTGATGACCACAGGAGAGCCACACGAAACCATCAGCCGCGTAATTTCTCTGTTACTGGGACTCTATTTCTGGCATTATCAAATCGAGTTTACTCCCGTCGGAAGTGCAACCAGGGAATCTGAAACCAAAGAGGTTTCTTTTGCTCCCGATGAATCCTACTATATTGGCCAAAAAAAAGAACATCCCGATTTGGCGATCGAGGTGATTATTACTAGTGGTAATATTAACAAACTAGAAAAATACAAACGCTTTAAAGTTAGAGAAGTTTGGTTTTGGCAAAAAGGGAAAATTGCAGTTTATGTCTTGCAGAATGCAGACAATGAAGATAAGATAGGGTGCGAACTCCAAAACAAAAGTGAATTATTACCAGACTTGGACTTAAAAATGTTAGCCCATTGCGTGCTGATGCCGTCTAAAGTAGAGGCGATGAACGAGTTTTTGAATCATATTCAAGATCCAAAGAATCTGTAATAAAATTTGACAAAATACCTCATATAGGCATTAACGAAAAATCAATGAATTTCCCTCTCCGCGTCTGGTGCGTCTGGTGCGTCTGGTGCGTCGTCACTTCACCTAAATTTCGATTACTGAATCGGCTCTCTAGAGCAGAAGTCGGGAACTCTTAACTGGGAACAGGGATTTTTTAGGACTAAAGTCCCAGAGCAATTCAGGTCTTTCGCCTCATGTTATTTAAATGTTGTCGTTTGTAGGATGAAAGCATAGAACACAAACTCACAGCAACTACAAGCATTGCCATGAAAACCAAATTGCTTCCCTTACTAGCTGGCGTCGCCGCTGTCACCCTGATTACTGCTCCTCTGGTAGTTAATGCACAACGCTCTAATTTATTAGCTCAAAGACCACACCAGATTCTTTCCACCTTGGATCTTACTTCTGAGCAACAAACTCAGTTGGAGCAAGTCCGGAACAATGCTGAATCACAAATAGCAGGTATCTTGAATTCTGAACAACAGCAGCTATTTCAATCCATCAAAGCACAGCGTCAGCAGCTGCACGAGGCGATGAAGGCGATGAATCTCACCCCTGAGCAGAAGGAGCAAATGCGCTCTATTAAAGGATCCGCAAGGCAGCAGATAGCTGGTGTACTCACTGAAGAGCAACGTCAACAACTCCGTCAGGAGAGGCAATCCAACCGCAATTCCGATAGCCCTGGACGGAAAAATAGCCCCAATCTGTTAGGTCCAGAAGCTCTCCTTAGCTTGAACCTCACCTCTGAACAACAAACGCAATTAGAGCAAATCCGGGATAATATTGACTCACAAATAGTAACTATTCTCACTCCCCAACAACAACCGCAGTTCCAATCCATCCAAGAACAGCGTAATCAGCTGCACGAAGCGATGAAGGCGATGAACCTCACCCCTGAGCAGAAGGAGCAAATGCGCTCGATCAAACAGTCATCCCGCCAGCAGGTGAATGGTATCCTCACAGAGGAACAGCGCCAACAACTGCGTCAAGAAATGCGATCGCGTCGTGGTGGCGAAGGCAGAAGAGGCCAAAGAGCTCAGTAAAAGTTTTTGATCTACTTAAAGAGTGGAAGTTGGAGGTTGAGGTTTTCGACCTTCTTTTTTTTGTCCTATGAGGCGTCAACTCTATTACCATGGTCAAATATTCAGGTAAGGTCAACTACTTCAGGAGGGTGCTGATGTCTATAAACTTACTAACTCAGGTGAGATGTTCTGTCTGTTCTTTTAGTAGCACACAACCAGTAATCCCTAAAACAAATATATTAGGCAGTTCTACGGCTCTAGATACTAGACCACCAGGGATGGTAGACTCAAGCATCAACTACCCAATTCAAGTATGTCCTAACTGTGGCTACTGCTGCGATTATCTTGCTCAGGAGTATCCTCAAGCAGCCGCAGCTGTTGCTAGTAGAACCTATCAAGCTCAACTGAAAAATCCTGAGTATCCAGAGTTAGCCAACAGGTTTCTTTGTCAGGCCATAATCCAGAAACAAGCAGGAGAATTTGCCCAGGCTGGATGGGCAAGTTTACAGGCAGCTTGGGTTTGTGACGATGCTAACAATGATCAAGCTGCGCAAAAGAGTCGCCAGCAAGCAGCAGCATTCTTGCAAAAAGCGATCGCTAAAGGGAAGAATATTGACCGAGAACCGATCACTAAAGAGATTATCTTAATCGATATCTACAGAAGGTCTGGTGATTTTGATACCGCAAGTAGAATCTGTAATAATGCCCTGCGGCTCAAATCAGCAGGCATCTCGATTAAGCTTTTAGAATATGAACATCAACTGCTGCGACAACAAGATAAGGGCTGTCATACGATTGAGGAAGCTTTTGATCTCATTTCAGTTTGTTAAGGTTTATATGGTAGTGGTTTGGCACAGCTAATAATGAGTAATGAGTAATGAGTAATGAGTGATGAGTGATGAATGGATATGGATTTTTCCCCATCTCCCCATCTCCCTATCTCCCCATCTCCCCACACCTCCCTATCAGTAGGTTTGAGTTCTCCCCGCTTTAAAAAGACGGGGATTCTAAGCGGTTGTTCCGAGCCTGTTTTAACCGCGCTCTTCACGAAAGCTTACGATATAACGCAAGATAGATTTGTTAAATCATATCGTTTTGGCAGACTCAACACTGCCCTACGCACCTTGACTAAAGATAACTTTAGCTGTGAGCTTACCTTTCTTAAAATATTAGCTGCACCATTGCAGTCACTGTTAATTTTTGCTCCTTCTCCTGTTTGATATTGTCCCCTTCCTAATCCATCTCCTTTTTTCCCTCTTTTTCCTAATGGTTTCCACTGTAGGGGTTTTTCACCAAATTTAGGCAGAA
>JAAHGR010000145.1 GCA_010672425.1 Symploca sp. SIO2E6 | reverse complement strand
TATTTATCTGATATCAGGGATTGTTGCTTTTCAATTTATTGTAATTTCATAAAGATAATTCTAATGCTTAAAGATAACAACGTCGAGCAATATAGCAAATATGCAAGTTATGAAAGACAAATATGGCAAAATTTAGCCAAACAAAACATCAATAGTTGGGCGGATGTCTGGGAACAAGCAGTAGCTCGATGGTCTCACCACTCAATAGTGCATGAAGTGGGTTCTATATCCCCTTGGAGTTATCAAGATCTTGATCGCGCAGCAGATAAAATTGCAGAATGGGCGATTTCGTCAAATCAAAAATATATCGGGGTTCACCAAAACAACAGCGCTATTTTCCTCGCCACGGTCTTGGGATTAGCTAAAGCAGGAGTTGTCGCAGTTTTATTTAATGTCAGAGAATCAGCTCAAAAGTTGTCAACTGTAGCTCATAACTCAGGAGTCAAAACCGCCATAGGTAAGCCCATCCCGTCAGTAGAAACCTATGACCCTAACTTGATTCTTGCACGCCCTTGGTCAGGTCGTGTTTCAGCAAAACACCGTTGTCAAGTTACAATCGATGATCCAGTGGTAATTATCTTTACCAGTGGAACCAGTGGTCGCAGTAAACCAGCACTATTTAGTCATCGCCGCATGATTGGTGCAGGAATAGCTTGGTCCTTGCGGACAGGTATGTCTTCTGAGAGTAAATGTTACATTACTTTGCCTCTCTATCATGGAAATGGATTAGCTGTGGCTTTTTCTAGTTGTGTAGCAGCGGGAGCCTGTGCAGTAGTTCGCGATCGCTTTTCTGTTCGAGCATTTCTGACAGATGTACGTACCTACAATTGTGATTCAGTTGTTTATATCGGCGAACTCTGGCGCTATCTGAGCAACAGTTCCCAACAACCCGACGATGCCAACAATCCTCTGCGTGTTATTTTTGGCAATGGTTTAACATCTCCCCTCTGGGAAACTGTTATCGAAAGATTTGGTATTGAACAAGTGGTAGAACATTATGGTGCTACAGAAATGCCAGCATCAGCACTGACAAATTGGACAGGAAGACCGGGTTATTGTGGTTTTGTTCCCCCAAGCCATCCTGATGCCAACAATGTAGTTCTGGTGAATGAGCAAGGAAAAGTTGTTGCACTGGGAGAAATTGGAGAAGCTGTGCTGCGGGTTCCTGGTAATGTCTATCGAGGTTATCTCGACCCAAAACTAGATGAGGATAAAGTTTGGAGGGATTTATTTGAACCAGGCGACCTCTGGTGGCGTTCCGGAGATCTACTTTGTCGAGATGCTGACGGTTTTTTTATGTTTGTTGAACGTATGGGCGACAGCTTTCGTTGGAAAGGGGAAAATGTTTCTTGTGTGGAAGTTGAGGAAGCAATTTTATCCACTGGTAAAGTTCGAGAAGCTATTGTTTATGGAGTTTCGATTCCTGGTGAATCAGGTAAAGCAGGCATGGCATCTATTTTACCTATAGACTTTTTAGGGGAGGGTGAAACTCTTGATAATTTCTTGACTAACTTGCAAGAACTTTTACCTCCCTATGCTATCCCGTACATTATTCGATTAGTTGATCGGCATCACGAAACAACTTCCACGATGAAGATTATCAAAAACCATCTACAGGCTGAGGGGTTTAAGCAAATTGAACAATATCCACATTTTGCCTTACTTCAGGGTCGGTATATTCGGCTAACAAGCGATCGCCTCTCAGCACTAGAGTCAGGAAAGTTAATTCTAGGTGTTAGGTGTTAGGTGTTAGGTGTTAGGTGAGGTTAAATGGTTTAATGAGAGAGAACTGAATCCCAGGAAAAAAGACTGTTTATAAAAGCTGGTAGTCTGGCATTGCCTAATTCTTTGGGTTCAAGTTTATACAATCCTCCGCCATAAACCCGTCCTTCTGTAATGAATTCCTGTGGGGAAATTCGAGCAAATGCTTGCCAGAGGGTTTTGAGTATTTCCGGGTGCTCTTGAGTAACAGAGGCCATGTGAGGTTTGGGATAAAGCATCAAATACACATTGGGAGCAGTAGCTCTTGAATGGTTAAGAAGCAAGCGGAATGGACTTTCCCGATGACGGCTTGTCCGTCCCATATAAGTGCAGAGGAGTGGGGCTGGCGGGCGCTTTTCCTGAGTGTACCAGGGTGAACGATGGCGGCAGAGATAACGGGTATGAATTCCTTGGGCTTTTCCCTGTTGGAGATAATGCCAAAGGTGGGGGTACTGTTCTGGCAAATCTTCTTCAGGCAGCGTACAATTTAGCAAATAAAGCTGGCGCTCAATTTGGGGATTTCCTTCTGCATCAGCAGTAATTTCATTAACTTGAAGATAGCGGGGACTTGGCAGAATTGGTTGCAGAAATGCAGCTGGAAGTTGGTGTTGGGATATTTGTTCCGGGGTCAGGATGAAGAAATGATTGGCTCCGGTGGCAAGTCCACGTTTGATAGTAAATAAGTCGGATAGCTTGAGGCTACAATTTTTTGGTTGGGTAAGGTTTTCAGGGATTAAGCCGTCAACCAGAGTATCTTGTGCGTTAACTGCTGCTTTCTGTCTACTTTTCTTTTCTGGTGGCTGACTATGGTTTGATGTTACGCCCAATTGTGTCCACTTTGGCGTTGTGCGGAGTTCTGCCAAACAAACCTGCCGCGATCGCAGGGGGAAAGTTAAACTTCCTCCTTCCGAGAAGCAAACTGTATGACCAGTTGGTGGTATGGCTTTTTTGAAACAGAGGACAGCAGAGGATACCAGCGCATCTTCAAACTGTACTTCAGTGGGGTCAAAGCGGTGAATGCGTAATAAGGTGGTGCGGTTAATAAGATAGTCTTTAATTGGTTGCCCGTAATTGACATCCATGAATCCACTGGGCATAAGCCAAACAGCGAGTCCTCCTTCTTGCATCCAGGCATCTGTCAGGCAGAGGAAATGGCAGTGGAGTCCGGCCAGACCGCTCAGTTTAATGCCTGTATGCTGTATGGTAGCCTGTTGCAGGCGCTGTTTTTGTTCTCGGCTGAGATGGTGGTGACGTGCGTAAGGAGGGTTACACAGGAGTAAGTTGACCTGGGCTTTAGTAGGGGAAGGTATTTGGGTAAAATCGGCAATTTCTAACTTTAAATCTGTCTCACACCACAGTTGTATGGCTCCATTGCCATAGTGGTGGTCAATTTCATATCCTGTAGCTGAGAGGATTTGTTCCTGGGGAAATCTTTGCAATAAAGCAGAGTAAAATGCCCCCGTGCCAAAGGCAGGGTCGAGGAAGTGAATTTTACGTTCTTCAGGAAGCAATGTTTTACCTAAATCTACAATGTCCAGCGCTAACTTGGGAGGCGTAGCAAATTGGCCGAGGCGGTTCCGTTCTCTGAGGGTTTTGGCACGATCAAGTTGGATGTTTAATCCTATTCGTGTGTTTTCAGTTGCCGTAGCAATTTGCATAAGCCTATCTCTCTAACCTTTAAGGTTTAAAGTCCAAACTGTGCCAGGTCGTCAGAACGATGCTCCCAAACCCAATCAATTCCTTCGGCAGCTTCATAGCCTAAATAGCCACTATCAAAATAGCCACAAAGAAAGAGTATAAAACGAATCTTGTTGCCGTAATTACAGTAATTGAAGCAGAAAGCCCACTCCTTCTAGGTGTGGGATGAATGCGTAGCACCTTGAGGTGCAGTCTACCTTAGTTCTGCAAAAATAGTTATAGCGCCAGATTTTTTAGAAGCATAGAGAAATTATAGCTTGCACATATCAACCACATTGTACTATATTTTATTTATCGTCAACAGGTCGAGCCGATGTTAGTTTTAGAAGCCAAGTTAAAAGGTAAGCAATATCAGTACAATTGCCTAGATGAAGCTATTAGAACTGCTTTGTTTATTCGTAACAAGGCTCTCAGACATTGGATAGACAACAAAGATGTTGGCAAAAATGACCTACAAAAACTTTGTGCTGTCTTAGCCAAAGAATTTGAGTTTGCCAACAAGCTTAACTCTATGGCTCGTCAAGCTTCTGCTGATAGAGCCTGGTTGGCAATTAAACGCTTTTATGACAATTGCCAAACTAATAAACCAGGGAAAAAAGGATTCCCAAGATTTAAAAAACGTGGACATTCGGTAGAGTACAAGACCTCAGGCTGGAAACTTTCTGCTGATAGAAAACACATCACATTTACTGATGGTTTTAAAGCTGGTAAGTTGAAACTTGTTGGTACTCGTGACCTCAGTTTCTACTCGGTAAAGCAGATTAAGCGTGTCCGAATCGTTAAACGAGCAGATGGCTATTATTGTCAATTTTGCGTTGATGTAGAACGGAAGGTATCACATCAACATTGTGGTCACCAAGTAGGAATTGATGTCGGACTTGAATTTTTCTACACTGATTCTAATGGTAACACTGTTGATAATCCTCGGCTATTACGTAAGGCTGAAAAATCTTTAAAACGTAAACAACGTCGGGTTTCTCAGCGAAAAAAAGGTTCTTCTAACAGTCGCAAAGCAGTACAGAAGTTAGCTAAGAAACACCTCAAGGTAAGTAGACAGCGTAAAGATTTTGCTGTCAAAACGGCAAGAGCGCTTGTCCAGTCTAACGACTTGGTAGTTTATGAGGACTTGCAGGTGAAAAACATGGTTAAAAACCGTCATTTAGCTAAATCTATTAGTGATGCATCATGGTCACTGTTCACTGATTGGATTGACTACTATGCCAAGGTTTTTGATACTTGGGCTATAGCAGTTGCACCCCACTACACATCTACTGATTGTTCCGTGTGTGGTACACGAGTTAAAAAATCTTTGTCTACTCGTACCCACAGATGTCATAGTTGTGGAACAGTGATGCACCGTGACCATAATGCTGCTAAACAAATTTTGCTCAAAGGAACACACAGCGTACCGTAGGGCATACGGGATCTAAAGCTTGTGGACAGAACAACCTCTGTTTAGGTGGGGAAACTCCTCTAATTTAAGTTGGCTGGATGAAGCAAGAATCCCACGCGCTTCTAGCCGTGGGAGTGTCAAAACAAATTGCTCCCTCTCCTTGATGTAGGGGTGGGTCCACCCGAAATTGGGCAACCAGACGATAGTTGAGCATTCACCCTCCCCACCGACATCACCGGGGCGGGTTTAGCATACAGTTTAGTCAATGTACTTACCGAATTGGTTAACCCGCCCCTACAGGTTAATAATTTACCATCATTCATCATTCCCTGTTACTTGTTACTTATTTTCCCAAACCCTAATTTATACTGGTTTCAGGCAACCAGTTAAGTTCCTTTCTCAGCAAAACATGGAGCTGATTAATCTCCTCTTCTTCCAGGATCTCTAATATGACTAGATTCAAATTGCTCTGGACATCATAGTAGAGCGTAGGCTCAATCACAAATACCCTAATTTTAATTACACGAGCATTCTGTTCCAGGCTGGAAAAGACAACTAAAATTTTCTCCTTGTTCAAGCCTTCGATAGAGGCAACTTTTTCTTTAATAATTTGACAAATTTTCCTAGTTTGCTTGGCGGAAATCCCATCAATTTTTAGAGTTAAATTGATGCCCCACTGAACCGTATCGCCAGTCTTATCTGACCAATTGGAAAAAATCCCAGAAATCATTTGAGAATTGGGAAGTTTTTTGATATAACCCCATTCAGTAATCAGAAGCCTTGTACTTCTCAGACCAATATTAAGTATCTTAACTCTACCACTTACTCCGTCCAATACTATCACGTCACCGGGTTTATAGAGACCATCAGCGTAGATAATCACCGTACAAAACCAGTCATAGATAATGTCCTTTAATAACAAACCTAAGGCGACACCAGCACCACCGAGTAGACCGATCATTGCACCGGCAGATGCCCCCAACAAAATCTCACTGGCTTTAATAGCAGCAATCATGATTGCTGCTATTTGAAACAGCTTTGGGAAGTAGGGGACGAACAAATCGTCGAGTTCCGTGTTAGTTTTTGCCGCTAATCCAGCTAGAAGTTCCCCCAGTAGTGGAGCAGCACGGTAAAGAATATAGGTAGCAATGAAAAGAACGCTCACAAACAGAATCTCGGGGATTTTCTGATTCTGTTCAGGAGTAAGATGGCTGGCCACAACTAGATGTACTAGCCATAGTCCAGCGATCCAAATTAGCCAGCCTACTGGTGCCCTAAGAATACTAATGAACTCATCGTCTAGGGTGGTTTCTGTACCGCTAGTTAGGAGTTCGAGTCTGTGAATGATTACTGAAGTGAAAAAGCCTCGCAATATCTGGATAAGGGCAAGGATGAGCACCACAAGAACTATCGTGGAAACGGGAATGTTGGCGACTTGGAAGTCGGTATCAAAGAAGGAATCTTTTATTAGGTTAATTGTAGTGTTGAATGTACCCTTAAGGTTTTCCATAGTTTAGACCAAAATACACTAACAGAGCTCGACTTGTGCTTATTTCAATGCAAGTAGATTGGGGAAACTATTTTACTATAAGTTGCTAATTTAGCGAATCATAAAGAAACTCCCCCTGTTAACAGAGCAAAGTGGTTTTGCCATTTTAGCGATCGCGCCATGATCAATCAAACAAGTTAGTACCAAAGTCCCACAGTTCAAAGCCTTGGGGTTGAATGTGAAAAATGGGAGCTGTTTTTTCCTGGTTCCAGGTATACTGAAAACTCCGAGCAACTTTTTCGGCTACCCCAGAAACTCCCCCTGTTAGCAGAGCAAAGTTGTTTTGCCATTTTAGCGATCGCGCCATGATAAACTCTGCTAAAAAGCGACCCGTAGCTGCACAGATGACTTCGCTATTGCAGCCAGGGAAATTACATTATTGCACTTTTCTGTAGGTTGGAGATCACCTCTAGCATCTTTCCATGGTGCTTCCATATGGGTTAATTCGCTCAGCCACTGTCCACTCTTTTCTTTGAGGACATCAATAACCTTGTCAACAGAGTCTTTCTGGTTGGAAGTTAGGGCATCAATATCCCCGTCAGCAAATGTCTTCTCGCTTACTTTGAACTGACCTCGGTGATATTCATATAGAATTGGCACAACAGGTCCATTAGCCCAAGCTTGGATATCTTCCTCAAACAAGGGGTTTTCATCCCAAACAAGAGACCACGCCTGAGCGTAATACACAAGCTTCTGAAGCTTCATTGCTGTCATTTCGCCAGTTTTGGTTAGGATATATTTTGCCACATCTACAGCCTGTGCCATAATAAGCTGCTACGCATTTAATTTGTATAGTACTAGCGAGCAAGATGCTCGCACTACGCACATGCACTACAACTTTTTCAAATTTTCGTATTATTCAATCCAGTTGCTATAAACCTGCATGGTTACAGGCAGTATATCAAATATACCGATCGCTCACTCTGGTAGGGGCGCAATGCTTGCGCCCGCCAGTGTCTATGTTTTCTAACCAAAAAGCCAAATTATTAATCATTCCGATACAACCGGAATTGATATTAAATTCCCAGCAAAGAATTGCTCAGCTTTCTGGTTAAGGAAATCAATCAAGCCATCGGTAGTAACAAAAAACTCCCAAGTTATCCCCCAACTCTCGAAACCAGGAGCCACCCGTAGGAGTTTCTCCATGATGCGATCGCTAATCCATAATATAAGTGGGAAAGGGAAATGCTTACGAAACTCCTCCCGTACCTGATTATACCAAATCCGGCACAGATACCCCTGTTATGTCCCACCCTGTAGAGACGTTGCAGGCAACGTCTCTACAGGGTGGGATATAAAGGGTTTGTGTATACCAGATTTGGTATGAAACCCAACGCAACACACTCGGATGTTGGGTTATGCTAGCGCTACACCCAACCTACTTATTCCACCATAATAGGCTGTGTCACGCCACTAATTTAGAAAAGCGCAATATCGCTTTTTCAAGATTGACGGTGATAGTGAAGCCTTCCTGAAATCTCGAATCTCTATCCAGTTGAACGTTAAATTGATGGAGAATATCTGAGAGAAGCATGGCGGTCCAGGTTGTCGCAAAGCGGATACTGGGACAGGCGCGATTGTATTTCCCGAAAGCAATCAATGTTGATTTTGGGTGTGCTATTCCATATGGTTCCTTTAACTCATCTTGTTGATGGTGACGCTCTGGTAAAAACTTTGTTGGTTGTTCCCAATCAGAAGGATTGACGTGGCATGCATAGGTGGCAATTGTTACGAGTTCTCCCCTATTCAGGGATACGTTTGCCACTGGTGTGTTAACTCCAGCTCGAAATGGTACGGTGACCGGCGATGTTACTACTCGGTCGATTGTTGCACCAACATTTTGTAGCCGCAGTGCTTCTTGCACTAAAGCACAAAGGTATGGATGGGTCGCATGAATTTCGGGAAGATCTAGTACTTTATTCGGCCTAAATAGAGATTCTGTGCGTAAAGCATTGAGGCGTGCAGCGTAATCTTGCGTATTCGACGCGAGTTCAAATAGTGCCCTGGCGACGGGAGCGTTGATTTTCCCAGCTAATGGAAATATCAAACCAGTGTGTGCCACAAGTTTTGGATCTAAGTTCCATTCTGTACCCATGGCAAGTCGAACCCGATCTAGAAGACCCTGCTTAGTGTAATGTTTCATCGGTGCATGCAGGAAATATTGATCTGGGCCTTGTAAGACCAAATATGAAAACCACCGCCATAGCGGTTGCAGGAACCTAGGCAAAGAGTATCCCATGGGGCGGTACACTTCATTTTGACTCTTACGTAAAAGTCGGCCTGCTGAGATTTGCGCTTTTTTAAAAGCTAGGTATGCCTTCGCCTTGCTGCCTTGGTTATCATTAAGTATATCCCCTAGCACTAATGGATAAAAGACTCGTTCAAAATAGGTCTGTAACGTTGGTGCTAAATCTACTGAAATGCCATTGTTTGGCTCACTGGGAAATTTAGTTGTATCTACTATGTGGTGGAGATTTCGCTGATGTAAGTCAATGAAACGATTCATGTCTATCGTATTCATGGTGTCAACCATAGCCTGCTTGACCTTTTTTTGAAACGGACTTGACTGCGGCTGAATAGGTAAGGCATTTCTGCCACCGATATTGGAAAATGTCGAAAAACGCACTTCTGTTTTGTCTATGGACTGGTACTGGGATAAAAAGGCCGTAGCTGTTGGTGCTGAGACGATCACATTCCACAGTGTACCCGAAGTACACATTTTATAAATTCCAGGCCATCCGAGTTCCGCAGCTAACTCGCCATAAACGCGATGAGCATCTTGCCGCTGTAAAAATCGGTGAGCGACGCAACGGCCATTATCGTATAGTGGTATATTCATTCAGATTCACCTAATATCTTTTTTCCCATACACTAATTTCAGCAAGCGTGTGCTGGAACTTTCTTCGAGTTTCACGAATGACAAATGGAATATCTCGTGTTTCTCCAACAAGTTCAAAGGTTGGGTGCATAATGTTACTTATACCTTCAAGCGTGGTAAAACTCTCACCTGTTTCCGCCTTGAAACCACCTAACCAGTTGTTACGCTCAGTATATTCTTCTAACCAAGTGTAGGGTGATGTCAAGACCAATAGACCACCTAGCCGTAAGCGATGCATAATTAGCTTTAAGAATTTAGCTGGATCGTACAGGCGATCTATGAGATTTCCTGCAAAAACCAAATCATAGCCCCGAAATTTATCGCTAAGATTACAGGCATCTCCTTGCATAAAATTAACCTTAGATTTTATCGATTCATAGCCAAACTTTTCTAAGCTGATCTCCTTGTAAGTTACCAGTTCTCCCTCATCCTGGATGGTATAGCGCTGCATCCCATTCTTCTGAAGATTTACGGGTGCTTGAATTAAACGGGCAGAAAAATCAATCGCATCTACATGTTGAAAGGTCTTTGCTAACTCAAAACTGGCACGTCCAGATGCGCAGCCAATATCCAAAGCCTTTTCTGTATTACGGCCAGACATCAGCTCGATACAAAGTTGAGCACAGGTAAGAGGAAAGTTCGGCACACCAAAGTAAACATCGCCGTAGTGGAATTCAATGTACTGCGATACAATTTGATCATCTTCGTATTTGTTTATTATCTGTTCTGGCAATGGACTACCCTCAATATATCTAAAACCGGCATGTTGATAGAAATGGCGACGAAAGGCATAGCGAGAATCTTTAATGGCATAATTACCCGTGGATATCCAACACCCACCTTTTATAAGGTTATGTTTTCCGTCAAAGGTAGGCGTTGAAAAATCATCATAAACGGGGTGAACAGAAAACCCTTTATAGCCATCAATAGGTGTTTCTGTCCATTGCCAGACGTTGCCGATAATATCAAAAAAACCATCGTGGAACTCATGGCAGTCTACAGGGCAAGGTGACATGGTACCCTCTAAATTAATGTTTCCTGGTGCCTGCTGCCAGTCAGGTTGATCCACGGACACAAGTTCACGAAGCTTATACCACTCTGCTTCCGTTGGTAAGCGAATTATCTTTCCTGTCTGTTCTGATTTCCAGCGACAAAAAGCTTTGGCTTCCAGACAATTAACTTCCACTGGCCAGTTCCAGGGCATGTCGATGCATTGAAGCATCGTGCGATACATATATTTAGTGTCATTCTTTGCCCAATAAACAGGTCGTTCTGCATGTCGAAACTGCACCCAGCCCCAACCTTCCTCACACCAGTAACGCCGTATATGGTATCCGTCAGCCTCGACAAATGCTAAAAATTCTTTATTGGAAACAAGATATTGACTTGCCTTGAAGTGAGCAATCTTTTCTGTGTGCTTGCCATATTCGTTATCCCAGCCATAGATAGGATTATCTTTGCGCTTTCCAAGGCTTATTAGCCCTCCACTCACCGGTAACAGTTTATTAATCGGAGCTGTCATACTGGCAGTAGGACAAATATTATCCCAAAGCACATGAGATTTAACGTACTCAAGAGGAAGTTCACGTATTAAGACTGACGATGTCTCTAGATGAATGCGCTCGTGCTCAATGCCCATCATGATAATCCAAAAGGGATTTTCCCAGTTAATGGGGAGCTCGAAGCTTGTCTCGTGAATAAAACAGTCAATTACCTGGCGTGCTTGATCACGATAGGCTTTAACCTTTGCAGGAGATGGCCAATTGTAATTACTCTCATCAAGGTCATCCCATGACATTTCGTCAACACCGACAGCCAGCATTGACTCCAATACTGGGTCAATGCGTTCCTGGATTAATCCAGCCACTTTGAGTTTGTTTATAAAGAAAACAGCTGTGTGACCGTAATAGAAAATTAACGGATGGCGGAGTTGATTAGCCCTTATGTAATAAGCATCTTCACCATTTAGGCAATCGAATAGGCTTTCATACAAAGAAAAGGTGTTATGGAAATACTCTAGAATTTCCTGTCTTTTTGCTGTTTTATTGTCCCCGTTTAGCAAAATTGTTTTGGTAATCAATAATTCTGACAGCGTGGGGATTTGAGCAGTCTGGATCAACATTTCAGCTCCATTAAATATTAGATTAATGGCTCACTCTTAGAATATCACTTACTGTTCGCTGTGGAACCAAAAGCGTTCGCAAAGCGTTCTCATGAAGGAGTAGCATCCTCTGGCAACTCCTGTGGAACTACAGCGCTTTGCGATGTTATGAGGTACAGTAAGAAAAATCCCCCTAAATCCCCCTTAGAAAGGGGGACTTTTACTGCCCCCCTTTCTAAGGGGGGTTGGGGGGATAAAGGTGTACCACATAACAGCGAAAACTGCTGTAAAAGCGCAGCATCCTCTGGCAACTCCTGTGGAAGTCAAAGCGCAGCATCCTCTGGCTTCCCCCTTATTAAGGGGGACGGGAGGGGGATCCAAAGGGGGACGGGAGGGGGATCCAAAGGGGGACGGGAGGGGGATCCAAAGGGGGACGGGAGGGGGATCAAAAATGTACCGCATAGTAGAGCAAACTGCTGTAAGCGATCGCTTAATCTGGATCTGTTTTTACTTATTCAGCAAACCCTATCTGAGGAATACATGACTCGTGTCAAATACCCAGATAGGGTAAAAGCATCTACCCCTAACTCAGTCCGTTCCTGAGCTGCTAAAATTCCTGCTTGAGCGTGACACCAAGCAGCGGTTGCTACCCGGAGAGCCACTGACTGTTCTGCCTTAATTGGTTGTGCTACTAGACCCCCTAACAGTCCAGTGAGTACATCCCCAGTACCCCCACGAGCCAAAGCCGGTGTGCTTTGGGGAATCAGCCAGAGAGCAATTCCTGAAGGAGTGAGGGCATTTTCTGAACAACGGGAAGCAATAATAGTTCTGGCTCCCTTCAATAAGACAGTGGCACGACTCAATTGGGAAGCTTTGCGCACTGCACTGACTCGATTGGGTAGTAATTCTGCTGAGTCAGGAAATAAACGCTTGAACTCCCCGAGATGAGGGGTTAACACCGTTGGCTCGCGACGAGTTAATAAAGTGGGAATTGTTCTCAATTGGGCGAGGATATTCAAGCCATCGGCATCTAATACTAAAGGACCAGCAACAGTTAATGCTTGTTCTACTACCGGCTGAGCCTCCAAAGTCAAACCAGGACCACAAGCGATCGCGGTATAATTACTCAGGTTAACTGTTGCTGGTAACTGAGCGATCGCTCCTGTTGGTGTTTCGGGACAACCAATAATCAGTGCTTCTGGTAACTGAGTTAATAGTAAAGGTTTCAGAGATTCTGGCACAGCAATGGAGAGCATCCCCACACCACTAGCACGGGCTCCCAATCCTAGCAAAATGGCTGCTCCAGCATACCGTTGAGAGCCACCAATCAACAGTAGATGACCTTCTTGGTACTTGTGAGTTATGGCTCGACGGGGTAAAGGTAGGCTAGCTTGAGCGACAGCGGTAGTCAGGCGTTGCATTTCTGGTGTTTCTCCCAACACCGAATAGATATCTCGCAGCGGGATATCAAAATCGATTAACTCCGCCTCACCGATATACTCCAATGCCTGATCTTGTAGAAATGCCAGCTTCCATAACCCCAGGCAAAAAGTGCGAGTCGCTCGCACCGCAGTACCCAAAACTTCCCCGGTATCCGTGTGCAAACCAGAAGGTAAGTCAATACTCACAATCGGTTGAGACCATTGATTCAACAACTCAACCACCTCAGCAATCTTACCAGAAAGCGATCGCTCCAGGCCAAAACCAAACAAGCCATCAATAATTAAATCACATTGTGCCAAAGGCAGAAGTTTTTCATAACAGGGAATACCCAAACTTTCTGCATACTGAGCATGAAAGGAAGTGAGTTCCTTAAGCTTTGTCAAGGGACGGTAAATCTGTACCTGATAACCCTGGAAATGCAACTCACGAGCCACCACCAAAGCATCACCACCATTATGCCCTGGTCCCACTAACACACCAACCCTAGTATCCCGCACCAGAGGATAAAGCGATCGCACTCGACGAGCAATCAATCCTGCCACCTTTTCCATCAACGCCGCCACCGGCATCCCTGCCT
>JAAHGR010000144.1 GCA_010672425.1 Symploca sp. SIO2E6 | reverse complement strand
ACAATGGTACTTTTATTGCTTGCTCCCAGATAGGCATCAACGTCGAAAAGGCGTTGTCCTGCTGGATTGCGGATAGAGGGAATGCTGCCATTGTCTGCGTATTTCCTGAGAGTGTTGCGGTGCAAGCTACCGTTGTTTAACAGCTTCTCTTAATGTAACGTAACTCATGTAAGCTAATGTGAGCCTATATGATTATATGTTAGCATATTTGCTATCTGTTAACAACCTCTTTCCCTGACTCAATGGAGTAACCAAATTATGGTACAATCTCAACCGCTTTTGCGTCTACCTACGAGTGAGGAGCTACCCTGCTCCGATGAAACCCCAGTGGATAATGAACTACAAAACCTGATTCCTAATTTACTCTTAAATATCTTATTTTTGATCTGGCGAGAACGCCAAGACTGGTTTTTTGGCGTGGACATGGCTGTCTACTACCTTTATCAACAAAAACGCCAACCGGCATTGACTCCTGACGGTTTCCTGAGCATTGGTGTGCCGGGGAGCACCTCGGAAAGAGGAAGACTCAGTTATGTCCTGTGGGAAGAAAACGACATTCCTCCTGTATTGGCTATCGAAATAGTCTCCAAACACTATAACGATGAGTACGATAAGAAAAAAGAAAAGTATATTCGCTTGGGAGTAAAATACTACTTGATTTACAACCCCAATCACTGGCGAAGAGATAAGCACCAAGCCTTTGAGTTATATCGCTTGGAACAGGGAAAGTACATCTTACAAGCAGGAGAACCCTACTGGATACCCGAAATAGGCTTAGGTATTGGTAGAAGTAGAGTAACTTATGGGAGATTGGAGCGAGAATGGCTGCTGTGGTATGACCAAGAGGGTAATGCTTACTCCATCCCCGAAGAAGCAGTAGACATCGAGCGTCAGCAAAAACAATTTGAGCGTCAACGAGCTGACCAACAGCAACAACGGGCTGACCAACAGCAACAACGAGCTGACCAACAGCAACAACGGGCTGACCAACAGCAACAACGAGCTGAAAGAGTCGAAAAAGCTCTCCAAGAGCAACAGCAACAGGTTGTAACTCAACTATTCTCCCTAGGTATAGCCATAGAGCAAATTGCCACTAGTTATAATCTTACCCCAACTCAAGTCAAGGAGATTCTTGGTCAACTTTAATCCAAATCACAAAACCTGGGGGTGAGCTTAGTTACCATCTTGTCTATCCTAGAAATAAAATCTTTCCCTGAAACCGATTATGGAACAATCTCAACCGCTTTTGCGCCTACCTACTAGTGAGGAGCTACCCTGTTCCGATGAGACCCCTGTTGATAATGAACTACAAAACCTGATTCCTAATTTCCTTTTAAATGTCTTGTTTTTGATCTGGCGAGAACGCCTAGATTGGTTTTTTGGGGTGGATATGGCTATCTACTACCTTTATCAAGAAGAACTTCAACCGGCATTGATTCCCGAGGGTTTCCTGAGTATTGGTGTACCGAGTATCACCTCGGAAAGAGGAAGACTCAGTTATGTCTTGTGGGAAGAAAACGAGATTCCGCCTGTCTTAGCGATTGAAATAGTCTCACAAAACTACAACAATGAGTACGAAGAGAAAAAGGACAAGTATACTCAGTTGGGAGTAAAATACTATCTGATTTATAACCCCGACTACTGGCAAAGAGACCAACACCAACCCTTTGAGTTATATCGCTTGGAACAAGGAGAATACGTTTTACAGACAGCAGAGCCCTATTGGATGCCAGAAGTAGGTTTAGGTATTGGCAGGAGTAGAGGAACTTATGGGGGATTGAAACGAGAATGGCTGTTTTGGCATGATCAAGAGGGTAATGCTTACCGCACCCTCGAAAAAATAGCTAAGCAATACCGGCAACTAGTTGAACAAAAGCAGCAACTGACTAAGCAAGAGCATCAACAAGCTGAAAAATACCAAAAACGAGCTGAAAGAGCCGAAAAAGCTCTTCAAGAGCAACAGCAGCAACTAGCCGAAAGAGATCTCCAAGAGCAACAACGACAGAAACAGGTTATAACTCAACTATTCTCCTTAGGTATAACTATAGAGCAAATTGCTACTAGTTATAATCTTACCCCAACTCAAGTCAAGGAGATCCTTGGGCGTCTTTAACCTAATTTATACCAAATTTCTGGTTATATCAAGTTCGGATAAACAGTGATAATTCCTTTAATTGCCTCAAAAAGTTGTGCAGCAAGCGATAGTACAGTCTTTACTTATTACTTATTACTTATTACTTATTACTTCAAAACCCGAAAGTTACGACTTATTCTCCCAAGCCCTATATTAGTTGCGATCGCAAATGAGCAATAAGCGCTCACGAGAACCCCGACTTCTTCAAGAAGTCGGGGTTCTGGCTCCTGAAAGCCTACCTACTAGTGAGGAACTACCCTGCTCCGATGAGACCCCTGTGGATAATGAACTACAAAACCTGATTCCTAATTTACTCTTAAATATCTTGTTTTGATGATTGTTGTTCAGCATGATCTAAGCTTAGACCATTGTTCACAAACAATGGCTAACTTAAAAAGGTTCAGCTAGAGCTTTTTACCCTACGCTTGAGCTGTGAACCAACACCCAAAGTACCCAGCACTAATAGCGAGAAAATCACAGAAGGTTCTGGTACATCTTCAGTAACAACAAAGGCATTGTCCTGAATATTAGTAATCGTTGAGTTCCGGCGGATAATATCCGAGAGAGTAGTATTTCCGATATTTGGAGCCAAACTCAGGAGATGATCATCGTTGAGGTAAAAGAACCTGTCCCCATTACGAGTTCGGGTGAACTGATCGGCTATGATCGTGTGGAAGAGTTCACCAACAATACCACCGTTAAAGTGATTTTCAGCTAGTCCGCCAATCCACAGGTCAATATCGTCTACTGTATCGTAGATACTCGCGAGTTTGTTCTGAACTGAAATATCAGAAGTAATGTCAGCAAAACTAGTAACAGCACCTAAGCCCAAACCAATTCTAGCTTGGTTATAACCAGGGAGACCATGATCTCTTCCCCGTTGGATATTGAGGGAAGCTAGGTCAAAGCCGCCTGCTCCTGGAGGGCCAAAAAGGAAGTTCCGTACATCATCGACAATTAGGGTATCAACCTCTTGTGCTTTTTGGGAAGCTAAACCTAATAGTATTGAATCGATACCTTCATCAAGAATTGGAGTTGTAGTAAAGAAAGCATCTTGAAGTGCAATACTGCCGGGAGAAGTACCGTCATTGTTAATGCGTTGCAGCTCTGGAGAGAGCATGGTGTGACCAACACGGAAGGCTGCAGTAGAAAATTCGTTGCTAATACCGGCGTTGACAGTATCATCGTAGCCACTGTATGCCCCTAGAGCACCATCACCCAACAGCAGTGGCAAGAATTCATTATAGGTAATGGCCTGGATTTGAGCACCGACGATCTTGCGTGCTCTCTGGTAGATCTCTTCACCGCTTAGGGTTGGATCAGCAGCAGCAATTTCCTCAGCCAAACGATTGTGCTCCCGCACAAAAAGGGTGTGGGTTGAGGCTAACCCAATTTGTTCGTTGGCACGAGCATCGCCAGCGATAAACAAGGAAGGATCTATTGGTCCGTTTCCTGCCTGAGCATTAGGCAATAAGGCTGTGTTGAAGGGCAGCAAATCACCAGCACTAGTTTTTAGTTTTCCGGTATTGTCATTAGTGCGCAAAAAGCTGGCTCGCACTGGATCTGAACCGTACACATTAGAAGCGTCTATATAAGCAGTAATTTCGTTAATTTGCTGACGGGGATTGCCGATACCAGTCCCAGTAGCTGTATCGTAGATTGAGCGATTCAATCCGATTTCCTGTGTCCCTGTGCCAAATGGATCAAAAAACGGATCTCCGGTAGGAACAGATATATTAAACGGCTCTTCTGGTTTGTGTCCCTCTGTCAAGTCCAAATCATGGTCTAGGAACTGTCCCCATTGCCAGAGCCAGTCGCTGGCGTTTAGGGAATTGGTTACTGAGCCAGTCTGGCTGGCAACTGCATTGCTGATGGCGCGAGCACTGGGACGATTTGCACCAGCAGGTGCTGAAATGCCATCTTCGTAATCCGGTGAGAGCAGGCGGAGCAGCTGGATGTCACTTTCACCCCAGTCATGGTTAGCAATGTTATTACCCGAACCGTCGATGGAACGAAATTCCGCTGCTGTTGCTGGCAAGGATGTGACAAAGCCCAAAGCGGCAAAGCTGGTTAGTGTGAGACCAAGTTTACGGAGTTTAGGAGGTTTCATCTATCTAAAAATGGTAGTTAACCCAAAGATTAGGAAATACTTAAGTAACTATCGGTCAATTCTCAGTATGTTCTTATCTCAATATCTAGCATGGTTTTTGAAGCGTGATTGAGGTTAGCAGGAAACTTTACTGAAAAATCACACTACTCGCTTCTGGTCTTCATCAAATCTTTAAGGTGACATTTTAAAGGTAAACAATTGTTACAATAACGGTTTTTTTTGCGTAAAAGAAGCGAATAAACCTGAGTTATATATATTTGTCAATTTCATCTAAATCTCAAGGTAGAGTGAAGGCAAGAGCCCCGACTTCTTCAAGAAGTCGGGGCTCTGAACTCCGAAATTTGCCCAATAGGTAACAATAAATTACTATAAGAATGTTTTGCTGGTTCTTTGAGTGGTGGATTTAATATATCCGCCATTAAAACTCCGGAGACCACAAGTCAGAAACTGCTACCTCAAAACCAGGAAGCAAATCGGGAATACTAAGAACATCACCATCACCCAAAACTACTACTTCTTCACCAAAACGGTAAATCTCAATCCTGTGCTTTTCTGGATTAATCAGAATACCTACTTTTGTTCCCTGAGAGAGGAAATTTTGAATCTTCTTCCTGAGAGCTGAGAGCGAATCTGTAGGAGACTTAACTTCAAACATTAAATCGGGAGCGAGTTCAGCAAAAGAACGGGTAGTACGTTGCATCCTTTCTGCTAGTACAAAAGAAACATCAGGTGCTCTCACATCTGAGTTGGGAAGCTCAAAACCGGCACTTGAACCTGTTACCCTTCCTAACTTACGGGGTATAGCCCAGTTCCATAGTTTAGCAGTTACTGCAGCAGCTACTTCATCTGCTTCATACCCTGATGGACTCATGGTCGTTATCTTTCCGTCTACTAACTCCATACGATAGTCAGGATGTTCTGCTTGGAGTTTTTCTAGCTCTTTGCTTGTGAGTGTTGTTAGAGTTGTCATTGTATTCCTTCTCTTACTCATTACTTATTACTTAAGTTGTTACACATTTAATTTGCATAATACTAGCGAGCAAGATGTTTGCGCTACGCGCACGCTACGCGAACGCACTACAACATTTTCCCATTTTCCCATTTTCCCATTTTCCCATTTTCCCATTTTCCCATTTTCCCATTTTCCCATTTTCCCATTTTCCCATTTTCCCATTTTCCCATTTTCCCATTTTCCCATTTTCCCATTTTCCCATTATACAATTTAGCTGCACATCAGCTTATTACTCATTACTCATTACTTATCAAAATGGTACATCATCATCTTGTTCTGCCAACTGCTGAGTAGCAACCTCCGTTACTTCAGGAAATTGCGGTTCCTCAGAAACTACGGCTTCAAGCTTATTACTATCATCTGCTAGCTCTATGATTTCTCCATTAAAAAAATCCTTGAGCTCCTCCATTGCTTTCTCAACATACTCTGTATCCCACTCTAGTTCCTGGCTTGGTACTAATTCCTCAACAGGGGAATCAGTAGATGACTGAATTTTTTCTTCCAGCCTAGAGTCTGTTTTTAAACCGTCGGAAGGTCTTACTGTAGCAGTAGCGACTTCTATTTCTTGCTTCCTCTCCTGAGTCTCCCATGGCACTGTTTTTGTTGCTATAGGCCGTGAAGGATTAGCTGGTGGTGTAACCTGAGATTGAGGCTCCGGCTCTAGTAATTTATGGGAAGAGTTGGATAGTTTGCTAGAAGAACTGTTGCTAGACTTGCCAGTTTTAGCTAGTAGTTTTACTTTGACCTGAGATTTATATACAGATTGAAAAGCAGCTTCAATGATAGGTAATTGGTTTTGGGCTAATTTCAGCAAGGGTTGGGAACTTACACCAACACAGGCAACTGTTCCCTCAAAACTTAAGAGATAACCATGCTGATGCAATAAGACCTTAATTGCAGGGAGTCGAAGATGTTCAATTACCTGTTGCCATAGCTGAGAAAGAGTAGTTGAGTGAGGATTAACGCTTTTTGCTGGTAAAGAGTTCTCAATTTTAGCCGCAGCAGTAACAGCTGGTTCTGAAGGAGAGGTGTTGGATGTTTGAGCTACTGATGTAACAGGACGTGAATCGGCAGCAGGAGCAATATCATGGGTAGAAGGCTTAATCTCTGGAGTGGATTGCTGTTTTCGATTTGGTTTCGATGCCTGAGGAGAAACCGGGTGAGCTACTTCTTGGTTCCCCTGACTATTGGCTGAAGGCAACAAGCCGAGTAAGGTAACTTCTAACCACAGACGTGGCTGAGTAGTATTTTTTATTTGAGGTTCACTGTTTTTCAGGTGTTGTTGACTTTGTAAGATACTAGAAGCATCTAGCGTTTGACTTAACTCACATAACTGATTCCAGGTTGGAGAGGTAACTGCTACGAGATCCCTGCGGCTAGGGGCCGTTTTGGCAATAAGTAAATCTCGGTAGAAACCAGCAAGATTTTGAAGTATTATCAGGGGTTCCCGTCCTTTATCCATCAAGTGGCGGCATTGCTCAAGTACAGCTTCCGAGTTGTTATTAGCGATCGCTTGAGCTAGTACCATTAAATCTCTTTCCGGTACTGCTCCTACTAAATCCCAAACTGCTTCTATCGTCACTTGCCCGGTAATCAAACTGAGTTGGTCTAGCAGACTCTCCGCATCTCGGAGTCCTCCCTGAGCCACTTGTGCTACTAAAGTTATCGCCTCAGGTACAATGTCAATATTTTCTTGAGAAGCGATCGCTTGCAGATGAGTTACCATTCCCTCCAAGGGAATGCGACGAAAGTCGAATCTTTGGCAGCGAGAAATAATGGTAGGCAGCACCCGCTGAGGGTCAGTTGTTGCCAAGACAAAAACTACCCGCTTTGGTGGTTCTTCCAGGGTTTTCAGCAAGGCATTGAAAGCTGCCGTACTGAGCATGTGAACCTCATCAATGATATAGACTTTATAGCGGCAGCGAGCCGGAGCAAATTGAGCCTTTTCAATGATTTCCCGAATGTTATCAACACCAGTATTACTAGCGGCATCAATCTCTGTCACATCTAGGGCATAACCACCAGCAATTTCCTGACAGGCTTCACACAACCCACAAGGTTTGGGGGTTGGTTGCTCACTGTCCAAACAATTGAGAGATTTTGCCAGAATCCGCGCCGAAGAGGTTTTTCCTGTACCTCTGGGACCAGTAAACAGATAGGCAGGGGCGATCCTTTGGGTAACAATGGCATTGGTGAGGGTTTTCGCGATCGCCTCTTGCCCCACCAAATCCTTAAAGGTTTGGGGGCGGTATTTGTGATGTAGGGGTTCGTAGCTCACTATGCTCAGGGTGAGAGGACTCAAAACCGGGGTTGGTTGTATCATTAAGTGATCAGCAACTCCAGTACATATGATCTTATCAAAAACTGGGCGTGTTTTGGTTTGAGGTGTTCGGGTTTTGGGGTGTTCTTGATTGCCTGTTACCTTGAATTAGCCAATTTTTGACTTGATCTGCTAGCTTGTTTAACATTCACTAGAAAGGAATTGGTGACTCAAAACTCTTACAAAATGTCTATTAATCGGCAAATCAAAAGTTTTT
Organism: Symploca sp. SIO2E6; assembly: GCA_010672425.1. Lineage (GTDB taxonomy): Bacteria > Cyanobacteriota > Cyanobacteriia > Cyanobacteriales > Coleofasciculaceae > Caldora. The sequence continues at coordinate 5,673 of JAAHGR010000144.1, read as the reverse complement.
ATACCGATGGTGCCTGCTCTGGGAATCCCGGACCGGGTGGCTGGGGTACGATAATTTATTTTACTGACGACTCTGTTGCAGAAATCGGCGGAGCAGAGGCTCAAACCACGAATAACCGGATGGAAATGCAAGCTGCCATCGCAGCCTTGAAAGTTCTGAAGGCATCTGGACAAGCTGAACCAGTTACCCTCCACACCGACAGTGAATATGTCAAAAACGGTATTACCAAATGGATTAAGGGGTGGAAGAAAAAAGGCTGGAAAACCTCCCAGGGAAAAGCAGTGTTAAACCAAGATTTGTGGGAAACTCTTGATGTACTAAATTCTCCCTTGGTGGAGTGGAAGTATGTCCGGGGACACAGTGGCAACAAGGGCAATGAGCGTTCTGACCAAGTAGCTCGTGCTTTTGCCAGTGGTAAGTCTCCGGTATTAAAAAACTCCTTTGACTTGAATAGTCCACCACCAATAGTACAATCGACAAATCCATCAGTAACCCAACAAGCCGATTGTGATGTAGCCCCTGAGCTAACTGACAACCATCTAGAACCGAGTATTGCCACCCCTGACCAAGCTATGATTGACTCACCTGCTTCTTCCCCTACTAATGCGATCGATGAATTACCTCGGGAAGTGAGAGTTGCTCAACTCCGCAACCTCGTGGAAACTCTACGTACTGCTGATGAAATTGCAACCCAAGGCTACTTGATTAGTAGTTCAGAACTAGCTGACTTAATGGACGTTAATGCTAGTGCTGTGACCAGTCGGGGCGACCACTGGCCATGGCGTAATTGGATTGTCTCACGGGTACGGCGGGAAGGCAATCAAATTCTCTGGCAATTGGAGAGAGTAGACCAAGTTAATGCTACAGATGCAGATTAGGTGTTAGGTGTTTATGCCTCCTGACTTGAAAAGAGACGTGGGGACGCGGAGATGCGGAGACGCGGAGAAAGGAATTTTCATGCATAGTGGTGAAATTTTTTTCATCGGGACTGCCTTGCAGCCTTGCAGCCTCCTGCCTTGCAGCCTCCTGCCTTCTGCATCCTCCCAAAAGATTATGCTGTCTAGGTTTGAGGGAAATTTTTAGTTGTTTATCTACACACCTCGGCAAATCGCTGAAACCCTACCGACTGGGTTAAATCGGATATATCAATTGCCATTTAACTAATACTATTCCCATTGTTGCCCACCAATCCCGATTGGGCAGTAATTTCACACCGGCTCCACCGCACACCTATCCTGTCACCGGGGCGGGTTTGTATAACTCGCTTGTAGATACCGAAAGATGGCTGGTGAACCCGCCCCTACGGTACATTTTGTTCTGTCTACCTTTTTAAAGAAGAAAAAGGTAGGGGGGGGTTCGCTCAAAACCCAGGCTATTCAAGGATAATTTAGCTAAACTCGCCCCGATGTGTAGGGGGGGGTTCGCTCAAAACCCAGGCTATTCAAGGATAATTTAGCTAAACCCGCCCCGATGTGTAGGGGCGGGTTCGCTCAAAACACAGGCTATTCAACAATAATTTAGCTAAACCCGCCCCGATGTGTAGTGGCGTGACACACTTAAAATGAGGGAATAGATTTTGGCTCAAACCCTTATTTGACAAGGAAGCCGTCGATTTCCTATTACACTATTTTAGGTGTGTCACGCCAGTAGGGGCGGGTTCGCTCAAAACCCAGGCTATTCAAGGATAATTTAGCTAAACCCGCCCCGATGTGTAGGGGCGGGTTCGCTCAAAACCCAGGCTATTCAAGGATAATTTAGCTAAACCCGCCCCGATGTGTAGGGGCGGGTTCGCCCAAAACCCAGGCTATTCAACAATAATTTAGCTAAACCCGCCCCGATGTGTAGGGGCGGGTTCGCTCAAAACACAGGCTATTCAAGGATAATTTAGCTAAACCCGCCCCGGCTGATAGAGCCCCTACTACCTCCTGCCTCGGAGCCTTCAACGCACCAATAACTGCTGATAATCCGTTGGTGTATCAATATCAATGACACCTAGGGGAAAGGGAATACTAAATACTTGGTTATCGTATTTGTTAATTAAATTTTTGGCTCCCACTCTGTCATCTAAGGTTGCTAATTCCGAGAACAAACTCCGGCTAAACAAAACCGGTACACCCAATGTATCTGCATATTGGCAGGCAATGATCGGTTTACCGGTAGAATAGTAAGCAGCAACTAAGTGATTGATAATTTCAGTCGAAAGAAACGGTTGATCGCAAACAGTAATAACTGCTGCTTCTATAGTTTCAGAACAATTTTCCAGGGAGAGAATGCCCTTACGGATTGAGGAACCCATGCCAGAGTGCCAATCAGAATTTTCAACTACCTTGACAGAAGATTGGTTAACTTCAGCACGGATCTGTTGTGCATTGGCTCCCAAAACCACCACTACAGTTTCACACACCGAAGCGATCGCGCACTCAATGGTATAACTAAGTAAGCTGTATCCCTGATAAGATAAGAGTTGCTTAGGACAACCCATACGAGTTGATGCCCCCGCTGCTAGAATAATAATGGCAATGGTCATTTGTTGTTGGTTGTTTGTTGTTGGTTGTTTGTTGTTGGTTGTTTGTTGTTGGTTGTTGGTTGTTGGTTGTTGGTTATTTGTTGTTGGTTATTTGTTGTTGGTTATTGCTCATTACTCATTACTCATACCAAATCCGGTATCGATATACCCGCTATATCTCACCCTGTAGAGACGTTGCATGCAACGTCTCTACGGGGTTGTCGCGGTTTACCAAAGCGGCTCCATTGTAACCGGATCTGGTATCATTACTCATTACTCATTACTCATTACTCATTACTCATTACTCATTACTCATTACTCATTACTCATTACTCATTACTCATTACTTATCTTTCAAAAAGCCACCCTTACGGTTTGTTAATACAGCTTGAATTTCAGCAATAATCGATAAGGCTATAGCTTCCGGTGTATCTGCACCAAGATCCAGACCAACAGGAGCGTGTAATTTTTGTAACTGTTCTGGGGTATATTCTACTCCCTGGGTAGATAAATCTTTGAGTAATCTTTCCTTGCGTTGCTTCGACCCTAAACAACCTAAATAGCTAATCTTAGTAGACATTAACAGTTGCAAAATCGCTAAATCGTCGAAGTAGTTATGAGTCATTACCACAGCGATCGCGTCATCATCAACACATATCTCCTGGTGTAGAATATCTCTGCGGGTTAGAATCACCTCCTCAACCATAGTAAAACGCTCTTTAGTATCCTCACTGGCTCGACAATCAACAATAGTCACCCGCCAACCTAAGGCTTGGGCAAATTGTACTACTGGCAGAGCATCACTACCTGCACCAAAGATCATCAGATTTGGAGGTGGCTTGAGTAGTTCGATAAACACTTCAACTTTACCTAGGGTTAGTTGGTATTGATGGAAACTTGAATGTTGATTTTGCAGAGTGGCTTGAGCATCTTTGACTAAGGCAGCAGTCAATTCAGGTTCTTGTATATCAGTCTGGACATTACTATCGGCATCAAGGATTAACCTTGCTCCTACCGGAATATTAACCTTCCCTGCCACAGTAACCACAGTTGCAATAATGCCTGATTGTCGATGATGGAAACATCTATGAATAAAAGCCAAGGGATTTAGTATATAATCTGGTTCTAGACGCTCAATGAGAATTTGCACTACTCCATTACAGCCAAGACCAAATCCCCACAATAGATCTTCATCCCCATTGGTATCATAAGTAACAACTATTGGTTTGCCATCCGGCAGGTTGACACGAGTATGCTCAAAGACATCATTCTCCAAACAGCCACCGCTAATTGTTCCCACCATTTTACCTGTTGAAGTTATCAGCATCCTGGCACCAGGGTGGCGATAGGCAGAGCCTTGAACCTTCACAACAGTAGCGAGAAATACCGGCTCACTATCGTGCTGACTTGCTGCAAATGCTGCCAGGAGCGAATTTAGTTCACTGGTCATTTGTTGTTTAAGGAACTACAAAGTCACAAAGTTCATAAAGATACAGCAGTTTGCTCTGCTATGCGGTACATTGCTGATCCCCCTCCCGTCCCCCTTATTAAGGGGGAAGCCAAAGGACACAACCAATCAGCAACTTTGATCGTTGAGAATTTGGTTGGCTTTGATGCTGACTGAATCAATTCCCTGAAAAGCGGAAATGAGAACACCAGGGTCTAGATAGGTTTTCTTACAACTCACCAAAAAGTGATCGCCCGTTTAAATCAAGTTTGACCACAACAATCAGTTTCAATTCTGATGTAATTTTGCTTTAAAAATTGCTTCAATTTCTGCCGCGTCCATCTCCGATGGTGGAGGATATTTAAAATTGTCTTTTTTTCGATTTATTAAGACTTCTAGTGCTTGGCTAAATGCTTCTTCATTATGACGATTTTCCGAAAGATATTGACGAATTTCGGTATCGCTCATTTCTAAAAGTGATTTTTTCATAGTTGAAACTCCCAAGTTCCATTTCGATAGATTACAATCTCTAACCCATCATTGATTCCGGCTAAGATATAAATAATTTTTAGTCTTTTGTCATAGCGAAATAAATTGATGGGTTGATATAGATTAGAAAGTAACTGACAAATAAATATCGCTGTATCTTTTTGTGGCTCGGTTGGCAAACATTAACTCCTTATCACTTTGGTTTACACAGACAATTATAGAATAAGATGCTTAAAAATGGTGAGGTAATATCGCGCAAACCGATCGCCCATACAAAAGCGATCGCCAGAGCCAAAAACAGATCGCAAAAATTAGCGCTCGTCTTGAAGAAGTTCTTGGAGTTTAGCTTGCTGTTCCGCGAGAGGCATATCTGCATCAAAATAGATGGCATTCGGTCGTTCACGATGGGTAAATTCCTGCCAAGCTTCTTGATCGTCTCTATGGGCTAAAACATAACATCGGAGTTCCTGAAGGCTCATTTTGCTAAAGTTAGGCTTGGGTAATATCATATCTCCACTGTCCCCGTTCAAAGATGGTGATTTCGATAGTTCCTAGTTCTCCGGCAATAATAAATATCTCTTTTCTTTTATCATCATACCGAACTAATTGAATGGGTCGATAACAATTCGAGAGAAGTTGACCAGAGAAATTTTAGATTTTAGATTTTAGATTTTAGATTGAAGAATTCAAATTTCGGCAAGACTTCTAATTGAACGAAACAACTGGAGACAAATTATCGATTTTCGTCGTTCTCACTACAAGGGCGATCATACTGATTTAATCTGCTGTTTCGCAAGATAATGTTCATCAAGAGCCCGTCTTAACATCATTGTAATCACCGCTTGACGACTAATTTTAAGTTCTTTTGCCATTTGATCGAGTTCATTGAGTATAGAAATCGGAATTTCTAGGTTGCTGGTTTCTAGATCCTGCCTTCTTCGGGAAGTCATCGGATAGCTTTTACCGACTCTGGTTGTTGTGGAGTCAAAATAGCGATCGATCACTTCTTCTCCAGCTTCAATTTTTTGTTCAATTTCTTCAATAGAAATATTGCTCATAAATTTCTCTCTCCCTTTTCGTGCTTTTCCAATATTTGACATCCTCCCCGGCCTAAAGGCACGGGGATTCCTACCAGTCGAACAGCGATAGCTGAACGTACTCTCGGTGGGTTGACGCTTCCTTGACTGCTGCTCCTTTTGCAGGAGTCTGACGCCTGTCTCCACGTCCGGTT
>JAAHGR010001437.1 GCA_010672425.1 Symploca sp. SIO2E6 | reverse complement strand
ATGGGACCGAGCACGGCGAAGTTCCTACTTTCGGAGCTCAGAGGCTTTGGCTACCTCCTGAAAAAGCGCTCGCAAAGGCTAGCCTGCCTCAGAGAGCTCATCGAAGAGGACAGGCTGAAGCGCACCGTAGTCGATTCCGTCGAATACCTCTCGCTCAAGGAAAAGAAAAAGCGCCGCGAGCAGCCCTCGCAGGTGAGGCTTCTCGCTCCCTTCGATCCTCTCGTCCGAAACCGAGAACGCTTCGAGCACCTTTGGGGATGGGAGTATCGCTTCGAAGCCTATACCCCGAGGCCAAGGCGAAAGATAGGCTACTATGCGATGCCCGTACTCTGGAAAGACCAAGTGATCGGCTGGGCCAACGTAAGTCGCGAAACCGACCACGTGTCATTTGCTTTTGGTTACGCCTCCAGTCGACCGGATGAGGTAGAATTCACTCAGGAAGCCGAAGCCGAGGCGCGTCGCATGACGCGTTTCCTCGGCCTCGAGAGTGGGCACTGCAAACTCTCGCTCTGAGACTGCGGTCAAGTACTCATCTGGGACGGCTCAATCCAAAGGCGAAGCTTCCTTCCAGCGTGCCGCCATGACAACTACAGTCATGAGCGTTATCGTCCAAACAACGTAGAAAAGCGCGTCGTCCATGTCCTTGTATCCCATCGAGAGACTCGCCAGCAAAGCAAGCGGAGCGACGATGAAGGTGAGAACGCGCACAGCCTGGCGCGGCAGTACCTTCGTGAACACAATCATCAACAGTGGCAGCTGCAGCATGATTCCGCCCACTAGGAGCATCTCTTCGCTCACCTTATTTCCATTCACGACCCCACTGAGAATCTCCTCGATCATTCCGACTCGGAAGAAGTCGTGCAGATCCTTGAAGATAACCTGCAGGAAAAAGAAGACCCATAGCGTCGATTGAAGAGAGCGAGTTCGATATTCATTAATCGTATTTATATTCATGACACCTTTTGCCTATGCTGCTAGAGTTTCATTCTCGTTGGCCAGAA
>JAAHGR010001436.1 GCA_010672425.1 Symploca sp. SIO2E6 | reverse complement strand
TGGACAGAAAATCAAACCTGGCAACCCTTTGTTGGGGAAGAGACTGATATTTATTTAGGAGGACTCGAATCTATTGGTTTTGGTCACTGTTATTTAACATTGCAGGAGGTATAAGCATGGGTTGGCAATCTTATAAGTTAGACCAAGCAGCACACGAGTTAGTTATAGCCTATCGCGATCGCTCAGAGGCCCTCAATCAAGCTCATAAAATGCGGATGACAGTGGCCTTTGGCTTAGAACGCTTTTGGGGAGAACATTTGCGCCTCAATCGGGAAAAAGATAAAGCCAAGTCTGACTACTGGAAAGCTACCTGGAATAAGCTGGTAGAAATCATGCTTAAAGCTGGGGTAGAAATTCCTAACGATGATATCAGCTCTGGAGAAACAGCTGTGATTAAAACTATGGCAGATCAACTTTGGAGTTTCCCCATTGAACAGCGGAAAGTTGCTCTAGCAGTGTTAACTCAACTGTGTGACTGTATGGTGTGGTGGACTCAACGCTATAAACCAGCTAATGATAGTCATTCTGGAGGTGATGAGAATGAGTAATGGCACCAGACGCGGGGACGCGGAGACGCGGAGACACGGAGAGGAAGAGAACAGTTTGGTTGATAGTAATACTATTCCCTTAATGTTCCTAGCACAAGTAGAAGGCCGCTGCCAAATTCAGCGCTTGATTCCGGGAGAAACCTACCAGCAAGCCTACGACTGGACAGATGAATGGATTGAAGGAGCCTCCAGAGAAATTCCTCAATTTGGTCCGGAAGTACGAACTAAAGAATACAAAATTACCTGGCGCATAGTTGCCAACAGTGGACAGGATGAGGGGGTAATTCGTCCAGTTATTGGCGCTAAAGGATGGCCTTTTTACCCTGGTGCTAGTATGAAGGGAGCATTTTTGAGAGCCTGTACGGAGGAAGAAGCCTTAAGATATTGTGGTGGACAAGTCTCAAAAAAAGAAACTCAACCCGGTATCCTACGCTTCCACGGCGGTTTTCCCCAAGAGAG
>JAAHGR010001435.1 GCA_010672425.1 Symploca sp. SIO2E6 | reverse complement strand
CTTGCCAAGCTGAAATTGAGTCACAAGGTGTCAAAGCTCTAGCTATGGATATGGATGTATCTTCAACAGATTCAGTTAAGACTTTTTATGATGCCACAATTAAGACATTTGACAAAGTTGATATTCTTGTCAATGCTGCTGGAATTGCTTATGAGCATGAAATGTGCAATCATCCTGATGAAGAGTGGTATAAGGTTATAGATATTAATCTTAACGGTATTTATCGTACTACTAAGCTATGTTTTCCAGGAATGATAGAACGGAAATGGGGTCGTATTATCAATATTGCCTCGACTTCTGCTTCAAATAGGTGCTCCCCTTCACGCTGCCTACTGCACTTCCAAAGCAGCAATTCTTGGACTGACTCGTTGTGTCGCTTTGGAAGGGGCACCTTATGGAGTATCTTGTAACTCAATTAGTCCAGGGTGGGTAGAAACTAAGCTAGCTGAAGGGATGATCGGAAGACTTTCCAAAATTGAAGGTCGAACTGCTGCTGAGTATATAGAGGAAATTAAGACAAACTATCCTCAGAAGAGGCTCATACAACCTCAAGAAATTGGCAAACTGGCTGCTTTTCTTTGTAACGATGACGCATTTGGTATTACGATGTAGGATATAACTGTATCCGCTAGCTCGTTGTAGTAGACAAGGACAGCTGAGGAGCCTATAAAAAAAATATATTTCGTCAACAACAGTGGATACTGCTATAATCACCAAAAGCTGACATCTGACAGCTAATATCTAATAAACACTATATTTCATTATGCAAAAGGAAACAAAAAATTATTTCAACTGCCAAGAATTTGAGGACTTTTTGGTTGAGAAAGTGTACCTAGAAAATGTCTTAGTTAAATTAAATGAAATCTGGTTTCGCTATCTCCTAGATGGGGAAAAATTGATTGTTCTGTTAAGTATGAATCAATCAGTTTAGACGAGCCAAATTTAGCCTCTCCTACTCAAGTAAAATGTTTTGCTCTGGTTATTGCCGTATTATCTACCCTACGCTTTTCTTGA
>JAAHGR010001434.1 GCA_010672425.1 Symploca sp. SIO2E6 | reverse complement strand
TTATAATATAGATAATTCAATTCCCAATTCTACATTCTCAATTCTCAATTCTCAATTCCCAATTCTCAATTCTCAATTCTCAATTCTCAATTCCCAATTCCCAATTCCCAATTCCCAAAACTAAACTTGTGTTTCAAATAAGGCAATCCGCAGTCGGTCAGTTGTCTCTTCCATTTCCGCCACAGACTCTAAGCTAACAACCACACTGGGTTCAACTCCTAAAATTTCCGCCGCTTTAGCCACCGCTGCTTTTTCCTTTTCATGGTAGTTTCCATCAGCTCGACTAATCTTAATTGCTTGGTACAACATGGAGCGGCGAAAATTGACTGGGAAATTATATTTGATGCCACTCAATAGCTCTTCAATGTTAGCATTTTTCCAATCGAATTTGCGGAGGATTTCAATGTACTCTTCAACAGCTTCAGAGGCTACCGCCATCATTTCTTGTTCGTCAATATACCACTGTAATTCTTCTTCTGCCAATTCCCCATCTGCACTAGCGATCGCTAATAACGCGCAACCGCAATTTATCCCCACCTCCAAATCCACTGGAGTTTCAGAGGAGACGCCATATTTATGCTGAGCATATTTACTCAGCTGGATGCTTTTTCCACTGCTCATACTTTACTCCTTTTTTTCTTAGCTTTGAAAATCTGCAATACCCAACAATGAGTTTACCGCATTAGGTTGGTGCTTGTTGTCGCGATCGCGTTCTTTTGCTGAGACCTTACACCAACTATCATAGCCCGCCAAGGGTTTAAACCCTTGGCTAATAGCTTAAGTCCACGCTTTGTGGACTAAAATTCTTGTAGCAGAATATCCTGTTGAAGCATTGATTGAAATGGCGATCGCAGGTTATCTTGATCCTCATGCTATCGGTTTTGTCGATTGCAAACCAAATCGCAAAGGGTGAAATCGATCGCTGATCTTGAGGTGTTGGTTTTAGTGTGAACCACTTGCGACACAAAGTTCACAAAGGGAATCAGCCTAACATATCCAAAGTCCTGTGATGTAG
>JAAHGR010001433.1 GCA_010672425.1 Symploca sp. SIO2E6 | reverse complement strand
ATCAAATTTTTTCCATTTTTGATGAACTAACCCAAAAGCATGGTGTCGAGAAAATTAAAACCATTGGCGATGCCTATATGGTAGTAAGCGGCTTACCGAGAGTCAGAGCAGACCATGCAGAAGCAATGGCAGACATGGCTCTGGATCTGCAACAGGCAATTACCAAATTCCGAGTCAACGAAGAACAACCCTTTCAAATGCGTATTGGCATCAATACAGGTTCAGTAGTCGCGGGGGTGATTGGCACCAGAAAGTTCATCTATGACCTCTGGGGTAATGCTGTTAATGTAGCCTCCCGCATGGAATCATCAGGAAAACCAGGGTGTATTCAGGTTACTGCTGCAACCTACGACTTTTTAAAGGATAAGTATCTCTTGGAGAAGCGAGGTGCAATTATGGTTAAAGGTAAAGGGGAAATGACTACCTATTGGCTCAAAGGTAAGTTAGGTGTTAGGTGTTAGGTGTTAGGTGTTAGGTGTTAGGGATGTCTCAGTTGAATGAACTTTTTGAAGCGATCGAACAACATGATTTGGAGCGACTCGCCAATTTACTATTACATGGAGCCGATCCAAACAGTATTCACTCCCAATGGCCAGGATGGTGTCCACTACATTTAGCTATCGAAGAGCTAGAGTTTGGTGGCTCGATTGAGGCTTTAATTCTTCTACTTAGATACAATGCAACTATAGATCAATGGGATAGTACTCATTCAGCAACACCTTTGCTTATGGCACTGTTTCGCAATCAATTAGAAGCAGTGCGAACGCTTCTTGCTGCTGGTGCTGATCCAAATGTAGTAGGCGATGAAGGTGATTCACCTCTGAGATGGAGTGTTGAACGCGATGATCTCGAAACGGTAGCAATGCTTCTACGTTGTGGAGCAGATCAAACGATTACAGCAGTTTTCGCTGTTATGTGGTACACCTTTATCCCCCCAACCCCCCTTAGAAAGGGGGGCAGTAAAAGTCCCCCTTTCTAAGGGGGATTTAGGGGGATTTTTCTTACTGTACCTCATAACATC
>JAAHGR010001432.1 GCA_010672425.1 Symploca sp. SIO2E6 | reverse complement strand
TGCTACTAGTACTATAGCTACCTATGCCTACGCTTTGTACTTAAGTGGCATTGAGCTGACGGATGCCAAGAAAGAGATGGAAAAGGCAATTACAGCTACGATTCAAACTCAGCAGGAAGTTTACCTTCATTGGACTCAAGCCTATATTCAGGCTATCCTTAACTTGATGGGAGAAGCAGAAAATCCCTGCCGTTTGATTGGTGAAGTATATGATGAAGAAAAGATGATGCCAGTTCATCTAGCAAGCAGCGATCTAACTGGAATGATGCACGTTTATTTACATAAACTTGCTTTGGCTTATCTTCTCGGGGAATTTCCGCAAGCTGTTGAGAATGCAGATGAGTTTGTAGAATATGCTGCTAATGCTGCCTCATCATTCTTTCTCACCACTGCTTACTTTTATGATGCTTTGGCTAGGCTAGCGTTGTATCTTGATGCCTCCGAAACTGAAAGAGCAGAAATTATGACCAAGGTTGCTGCCAAGCAAGATACAATGGAACTATGGGCAAAGCAGGCTCCGATGAATTTTCTGCATAAGTTTTATCTAGTCGAAGCTGAACGGTTTAGAGTTTTAGGCAAAGATACGGAAGCTAGAGAATATTACGATCGCGCCATTACCTTAGCCAACGAAAACGACTACCTCAATGACGAAGCCCTAGCTTATGAACTAGCAGGCAAATTCTATTTAGCCAGAAACCAAAACCACGTTGCTCGCCACTACCTACAGGATGCTCACTACACTTATCAACGCTGGGTAGCAGTAGCCAAGGTCAAAGATTTAGAAGCTCGCTATCCACAATTTTTAGCTACATTTGCAGCCGATAATCTTCAAACTAGCTTAAATCCGTCAACTACCAACTCAGGTAAAACGACATCCGGTGTCTTGGATGTCAATAGCATCCTCACGTCACGGTGGGGCGTCGGCCATTAGGACTGGGAGTCTCGCTGCGACAGATTCGCGGGCGGCACGCCCGTTTGCCGCAGGAAGAGACGGATCTCGACCAAGAGGCGGCGATCATCTT
>JAAHGR010001431.1 GCA_010672425.1 Symploca sp. SIO2E6 | reverse complement strand
GAGATGCCCTCACCAACTTTGAGCAGACCTTACCTAAACCACAGTCTGATTTAGCTCAACAGTTATTGAAATCACCTTTACCACTTAAAATTACGCTGCTTTGTGGTCATTGAGCTGAAGATGACGGAATTTAGACCTGAGTATTCCGGTCAAATCAACTTCTATGTAAATGTAGTGGATGATCTACTACGCCATCCCGAAGATAAACCTACAATTGGTATCGTTTTGTGCCGCTCGAAGAAAAAGACTGTGGTAGAGTATGCACTTAAAGGAATGAATCAGCCTATCGGAGTATCTACGTACCATTTGGGAAACCAACTACCAGAACAGCTTCAGGAAAGTTTACCAACAGTAGAACAGTTAGAGATGGAACTAAACACGGCAGTAGAAGAAATTGAAGCTCAGTCTGAAGAGAGGGTAGAGTGAATCTATTTGCGCAGAAATAGAACTTCTCTGACTTTCACGAGAAGCATAAACACCGGTCAGTAGACGATTATCAACGTAGCATTGACGCAAAAAAAAGACTATTGAGTCGTGTCAGCACAAAAAATGTCACAAAATCGCAGTGAATGTCATAACTATATAGAAGGTCTACGCACCTAAGAGAAAAAAGTAAACAATTAACCTATCTGTGAAGAACCTTTTGCTGATCACGGTTGTCCAGTCCAAAATCTGCGGAAGAAATTCGCTTACGTTAACTTTTGTTTACAGTCTGACAAAAAAATAAATAATGCTAAGCACAGGTGAGGAATTTATTTCTTAAACTCGCCTGTGCCTTCTTGTCTTTTTTTATTAAAAATGCAATAGTGAAGTAGCGGCTGGACACCGTGGTTGTAATCGTTGTTTAGTAAAAGGCTCCTGTACAGATGAATAAATTGTACCTACCTTTGCTTATCGGCACTTGGGTAGTGGGATTTCTCTCTGGTATTTGTCTTCCTGAATCAGATAAATCACTAGTGCTTGAGGCGGAAAATACGCCTTTTGGCTCTTATATTCTCCGAGTCAACCCTCCTCAAGACACCC
>JAAHGR010001430.1 GCA_010672425.1 Symploca sp. SIO2E6 | reverse complement strand
TCTGCACCTGTTTTGGGCAGATTTTCTAAAAACGGACGAAAAGAAAGGATGCGTAGAATGTACTCTGTTAAAGGTAATTTGAGCCGAGATGCTTCAGTAGACAGCTCATCTTCTAACTCTGAAGGTAGATCTAGGTTGATATTCATTTCAATTCCCAAAATTGGAGAAAGCGTTAGGTCTGAAGTACTTTATATATAGGCGCACACCTTTTCCATTATAAAATAATAATAGCAAACAATAACAGCAAACACAACTAATCTCCTGAAGAATATTTGCAAGAAGTCTATTATCGATTTCAATCAACAATCTTGTGAAGTACATCCTACCTTTCCTCCTAGAACACCGATTCAGTAATCCTAGAAACCGGGTTTCTGGTGAGGACAACAACGAGAGCTCAAGGCTCTGACAAGAGAAACCCGGTTTCTTGACCGGCTCTCTAGGTGAATTAGCGATCGCTCAACTGATCCTCTTGACTCCGAGAAGGAGATTTTTCCTGCATTTCTCTTAACCAATTTTGGATTAACTCCCGCGCTTTCTGGCTCATGGTTGTTTTTTCCTGAGCACACTCAACCTTAAAAGCGGTTCGCTCAGAATCTGGTAGAAACACTCGAAAACTTACTGTCTTGTCTTGCTCTTGGGTCACGGTTAAATAAAGGCGCACTTAGCCCAATTGTGACACCTGAGTGGTTTAGATAAAATAGGTTAACTGCACTAGTTGACATATGTGATATATACAATATACATTATTCTATATAAGCGCGAAACACCCCGCCAGAGGGAACTGAAGGGATCGATACGAACAATCATGACCAAACCAAAACAAATCAATCACTCAAGGAGAGGGTTAATTAACAGTAGCGAAAAAGCTAACAATTACTACCAATTATTCACAAATTATCCCAGTTAAAGTCATCGGCTCTTGTTATGTGTGCAGATTTGGCTGTAAAATACAATCATGCTACTAGGATTCAAGACACAACTGAAGGTAAGCAAGCAACAAAGACTACTACTGGCACAACACGCA